>JANXRW010000117.1 GCA_025356655.1 Betaproteobacteria bacterium
CTCCTGGTAACGGGCAACACCCGCGCGCTCACCGGTGCGACGCTGGATATTGCCGGCCAGATGACGCTGAATTTGTCCGACACCCAGCACCTGGATCTCGTGGGTGCCACGCTCTCCAACAGCGGAACCGTGAGCTTTACCGCTGCCACCTCCGTGCGCAACTCGCTCACGGGCGACGCTGCTTCCAGCTTGATCAATACCGGAACCATCACGAATGGTGCTGGCGGCGCATCGCAGTTGGTGTTTGCGGCGAACTTCCAGAACAACAGCGGAACGCTCGATGCGAGCGTCGGAACCCTGTCCATCAATTCCGCAATCACCTTCAGCGGGGCGAGCGCGGTTTCAGGCAACGCGGTCCAATTCAGTGGTGGCACGCAGACCATCAACGGCACGCTGACCGTACCAGCGGGCAGTGCGCTGTCCCTTGCGGGACTCACCATTAGCGGGTCGGGCACTCTCGTGAATCAGGGTACGGTTAACTTCGACGGCACCAGCTTCAGTGGCAGCGTCAGCAACCAGTCCGTCTTCAACGTCAACACGGGTGGCAGTTTGGTGGGCGGCGCCAGTTTCAGCCAGACCAGCGGGACGCTGCAAGTGGCCGCGGGGGCGACGCTGACCAAGGACGCGGGCAGCTTCGACTGGACCGGCGGCAATCTGACCGGCGGCGGCCGGCTGATCATGGCAAACGGCGCGAGCTTTAACCTCACGGGTAACGCCAGCCGGGTGCTAACGGGCCTCACGGTGGACGCCGGTAGCCTGAACCTCGCGGGTGGCACACTGACCGTTCAGTCAGGTGCGCTGAACATCAACGGCGGAAGCATCGCCGCCGGCGCCAGTCTGGTCGACCTGGGGACGGTCAACAACAGCGGAGCCTTGAGCAATGCAGGTACGCTCACGCTCTCTGGCGGCGGCTGGACGGGGAGCGGCTCGCTGGATGTGAGCGGGGCCTTGGTTAAAAGCGGCGCCGGCACGATCACCTTTACCGGGCCAGTGAGCGAGACCGGCACCATTGACGTGGCGGGCGGCACTTTGGCGCTGGCCGGTGGCGGCACCCATACGGGCACACTGACGGCCGAGGCCGGAGCCACCTTGGACTTCGCCGGCGGCGTCCACGCCTTTGCCGACGGTTCGACTTTCAGCGGCGCTGGAACCTTCAGCCACGGCGGCGGGACCACGGCTCTGCAAGGCGTCGCGGCGGGCACCACCGTCGGCACCAATGCATTCCTTGACCTCAGCCTCCTGGCTTTCACCGGCACCGGCTCACTCACCAACCAAGGCACCGTGACGAGCAAGGGTGTGACGGTGGGCGGAAACTTCACCAATACGGTCACGGGCACAGCGACACTGACGAGTTGCACCATCGACGGTAATCTAGCCAACAGCGGCACCCTGACGGTCGGCGGGACCCTGACACTGAACGGGGCCACGGCAGACCAACTCGCAGGCGTCATGGTCATTCCCGGGGGCGCGACAGTCACCAAGAGCGGTGGCCTCTTCCGGTGGACCGGCGGTACCCTGGGAAACACGCTTGGCAACGTAGGCACACTGAACTTCGTCTCCGGTGGTAACTTCGCCTTCGCCGGCAACGGTGACCGGATCATCGACGGCTTGAACTTCGCCTTCACGGATCTGAGTGTGCCCAACGGATCGCTCACCTTGAACTCCGGCAGCCTGACCTTCAACACCACCGCAGGTGGCACCACGCTGCTCCCGACCGGTACTGTGCTCACCCTGAACGGCGGAACGCTGACCAACAACGGGCCGCTCAGGATTGCCGGCGACTTCGACATGAACGGCGGCACTTACGCGGGAACGGGAAACCTCGTCCTGGCCGGGGGCCATCTCGTGCGGCCCGCCAATAGCACGGTTGCCTGGTCAAACTCCGGGCCTCTGACCAGCACCGGAGTGGTGGATCTCGCCGGCGGCACCATCAACAGCCCCATCGACAATCAGGGAACGCTCAACCTGGTGGGCAACACCACCTTTACCCAGACCTTTACCAATACCGGTCAGCTCAGTCTGGGTAACGGGACCACGAGTACCTTTGGCGGTGGCCTGACGCAAACCAAGGGAGCCGTGAGCCTGGGCAACGGGGCTGGCACCTCCGCCAATCTGGTGGCCGGTGGCCTCGGGCTGGTCCTCAACGGCGGCACGCTCGGTGGCACCGGCACGATCACGGGAAACGTGACGCTCAACGGCGGCGTGCTGGCTCCCGGGTTCTCGCCCGGCGCCATCAACATCCTGGGCAATCTGACGCTGAGCTCGGGCAGTGCGACCCAGATCGATCTTGGCGGGCTAACCCCTGGCACTGGATTCGACCAAATTACGGTGAGCGGCACGGCAACCCTCGGCGGTCTGGTGCAGGCGTCTCTCTTTGGGGCGTTCGTGCCGCAGAATGGCCAGGGCTTCAAGTTCTTGCAGGCCGCCAACGTCACCGGCGCCTTCAGTTCGGGCAGTGGGCCGGTGCCATTGACCTTCGCATGCGGGCCCAGCGACTGCTCCTGGCTCATGCCGGGGGCCGCCGGTCCGGTATTCCCGCTACCGGTATCCGCGTCGGCGCCCGTGGTTCCGCTCACGCCTCAGGACAGCACGGTGGCTGACCGCCGTGCCCAGGAAACCCCGCAACTCAGCGAACCGCTGGTCCTGCTGTCGCCAGAGGAACAGATCACCTACGACCCCCGCCCCGCGGCACGCCGCGCGGCCTGTCAGTGAGGCCATCCATGTTCAAGACGCCCAATGCTCCTCTCACCCTCATCCTCGCCTTGGCGGCCCTTGGGGTCTCCGACTCCGCCTGTGCCGAGGCGATCGCGAAACTGCGCGACGTGGCCGGGGTCGTCTCCCTGCAGAGCACTGCTGGGAAGTTGCGCCTGGGGTATGAGGGCGCTGCGCTGGAAAAAGGTGACGTAGTGGTCACCGAAAAAGACAGCTCGGCGCTCTTGCTCTTCACCGACAAAAGCCAAGTTGTGCTCCGCCCAGGCACCCGCCTGACGGTCACGCAGTATCAGTTCAACGCCACGCAGCCCGAGGCCGATAGCATGGTGATGAAACTCCTGCGCGGCGGCTTGCGCACGGTCACGGGACTGATCGGCAAGCGCGGCAACCAGGATGCCTATCGGCTCCAGGGTGGCACGGCGACCATCGGCATCCGTGGCACGGATTTCACCGCGCGCCTGTGCGAGGGTGACTGCCTGCGCGAACAGAAGCAGGCGAGCCGCGTGGCCGACTCCAATGCGGGGATCATCGGGCGCGTGGGCGTCCTCGAGGGCCCGTTGAGCGCTACCAGCGCTAAAGGTGTAGAGCGATCGCTCGGGATTTCGTCGCCAGTTTTTGAGGGTGACCGCCTGGAGATGGGCAACCGCGGTTACGCCACGGTGGTCATGCGCGACGGCTCGCGGGTGCTGATCAACCAGGGAAGCCGCTTGGTACTGAGTCAGTTCCGCTACCAACCGCGGCAGGCCGACCAGGGCAACATGCTGGTGGACCTACTGCGCGGGAATTTCCGGATCGTCACGGGCTTGCTCGCCAAAGCGCGCCCGGATCACGTGCGCTTCAACACGGCCACTGCCACCATCGGCATTCGCGGCACCGCCTTCGACGTGGTCTGCGCCGGCGCCGACGCCGCGGCCTCCAACGCCGAAGCAATGCCCCTGGGGCAGGACTGCAACAAGGCCGTCTTCGTGGCCATGCGGGAAGGCCGCACGGAGTTGCGTAACGCTGCCGAGGGATCCACTGCGCTCCCCGTAGAAAAGGGCCAGGCGGCCTGGGTGGAGGCGTCGGCAAGCGCGCCGGCGCTGCTGCCCACACCGCGTTTCATCGAACGCTCGGCGTTGCCGCTGCCGGAGAAGCAACCAATCGACGAGGGCTCGCTCTTCGGGCAGAACGCCGACGCGTCCGTGCCGGGGCTCTACGTGGAGGTGAACGAGGGCCGCGTGGTACTGCGCCAGGAGGAAAAGGGCGTGGAACTGGCCCGCGGTGAGAGCGCTCTGGCGGGCACCGGCGCAGGCGCCATCCCGCAACGCCTTCCGACCGTCCCGTTGTTCTTGGACCATGACCCGGCGCTCGGCACCTTTAAGCTGGCCCCCCAGCAGTGCGGGGTCAACTAGACCCAGGGTCGTAGCCGGCGGCGACAGGCTGCCGAGGCCCCTGGGACAGACCAACGCATGCAAGCCATCTCGCAGTTCAGCGCTGGTGCCCTCGCCAACATGCTCGTATCGCTGGCCGCCGCGTTCCTGCTGGGTGCCATGATCGGCCTGGAGCGCCAAGTGCGGCAACGCACCGCGGGCCTGCGCACCAACACCTTGGTGGCCGTGGGTGCGGCGATCTTTGTGTCGCTGGGCAACCGCTTACTGGAACTCCACGGCGGCAACGAGGGGGCTGCTCACGTGGTCGCCTACGTGGTCTCCGGCATCGGGTTCCTCGGCGCGGGCGCCATCATGAAGGAAGGCGCCAACGTCACGGGCCTGAACACGGCAGCGACCCTTTGGGGCTCTGGAGCCGTGGGCGCCTGCGCGGGCGCCGGCTTGGTGGGCGAGGCGTTTCTGGCGGCGCTCTTCGTGCTGGCCAGTAACACGCTCCTACGGCCGGTGGTGAACCGCCTAAACCGTCGGCCCATGGACGAGGAAGTAAGCGAGGCCGCCTACACGGTCTACGTCATTTGCCGCCGCGACGCGCAGGCACAACTGCGCGAAGACCTAGTGGGACTCCTGGAGGCTGCCAGCTACCCCGTCCGAGACATCCACACCCACCCCTTCGGACCCGGGGATGTGGAACTCCAGGCCACGCTCTACGCCACTGCCGTCAATGGCGACGAGATGGACGCCCTGCTGCCCGCCATCAAGGCCCTAAGCGGTGTGTCACAGGCCTTCTGGCACTCCAGCGCGGAGGACTAGAGCGCAAGGCCAGCCGCGCTGGGTGCAGGCAGTCAAGCCTTGATCCAGGTCTCGGAAAAGGCAAGGAACGCCGTGCTGCTGTCCTTCTTGGTGGCGAAGGCACGCGGGAACGCCCGGCCCGCCACCGCCCGCCCGTTGACCGTGGCATGCCCCTGGGCCGCATCTACAAAGAGCGAGAACATGTCGTGAGCGCCGGTGGCGGATTTCTCTGGCGGCATTTCCACCATGAAGGGCTCGCCCAGTTCGGCCCAGGTGAGGCACACCTGCCCTACGGCGCTGCGAAACCATTCCGTGTGCACGCCGATGGCATCGCCGCCGGCCATGAAGTCCCAGCCAGGCAGCATCCTCGCACCGGCAAGCCCCGTCGCCCCTTGGAACGCACCGAAGCGTGATACGAACCCATCGCGCAGGTAGTGTGCGAGCGGTTCGTTATCGGTCAGGCACAGGTTGGGCCGGGCCGGGTCCGTGCCATCGCCCTGGGGATCCTGCAAGAGGAAGGCCGCATGCCCCTTGCCGTGAGGGGAAAGCACCACCCGAAAGAAGCTGACAAGTGTCACGAAGGGCCCGTCGGCGTCTTCTCGCAGGTAAAGGCCCGGGTTCTCGCCGGACCAGTCGACTTGGCCGGGGTTTATGATGTGTCGGGGCATATTAGTGTGTCCTAGGCGAGGGTAGCATTCGGTAGGGGGTCGACTTGCCCGGAGCATTTAACCGCAGCAGGCGACGCCTGTCCAGTGTCGCGGATCCGCGTTTCTAGGGCCAACCGATCGACGCCGCCCGCGGCCATCTGCTACCTGAGACCTTCACCGATCCGCCCTGGCCGTAAGCTCACCTTGGACCCCGTCGACAACATTACCCAGATCATGCAGGTCCTTCGCCGTCAGATGGCGGAGAACCTGTCTCGGTTGCGCCAGTCCGGTGCGCTGCCGCCCGCGCGCGCTGACCACGCCCCGGCGCCCGCCGCGCAAAGCCTGCGCGAAACCCTGCAAAGGCGCGTGTGCGCGCTCTCGCCAGAGGAACTCGCCCGACGCGGGCGCATGGCCGACGTCTTTGCCGAGGCCGTGCTGCTCGAGCAGTTCGGCGGCGGACTGGTTAACGACCCAGGCGTTCGGGACCTGATTGCCCAGGTGGCCGAGACCATGAGCGCGGACCCCACGCTCGAGGACGGGCTCTCCTCGCTGGCAGGCGAACTGCGGGCGGGCTAGTACAAAATCGCGCGAATCGCTTTCCCCTGCTGCTGAAGCGAGGTCAGTCTTCGCGCCGTAGTCGGCCTCCGGCAAGGCCCCCGCCCTCTGGTCGTCGGCGACGGCGGCGTCCCCGTGCGTGCGCCCCTCAGCGCCCCCCCCGCCTCACAGACCCTGCTCGAGGCCATCCGCGCTGGCACGGCCTCAGCCACCGGAATACGCACTGACCGACCCCGGTCTCGCTCTGGTCCCCCGTCTCACATTGCCCCACCCGGGGACGCAATCCGCGACGACAAGCAATCGCGGATTACCGTAGAACACAAGCGGCGGGCAAGTCCCGAGTTCTTGATTCCTCGATCGGTCATCGCTGGGTACACGCACAACTTGGCAAATCCCAGCGCCGATGGCCGCACGGTTTTTTGTCCAGTTGCCGGCTGACTGGCGACGGGTAGCCGGTTTGCGAGCATCGACATAGGGTGACTAGTAGCTGGAGTCCAAGCCCCCCAAGGAGCCGCGCGCCTCGGCCAGCACCAAGAGCGCCCGCCGGTGGATTTGCGACACCCGCCCTTTAGTCACGTCCAGCATCTGCCCAATCTCGGCAAATCCCAGCTCGTGGTAGTAATGGGAGCGGATCACTAGGCGCTCCCGGGGGAGGGCAGCGCTCGCACCAGTTGGACCAGATTCTCCTGCAATTGGCGACGCGCATAGCCGTCGTAGAACTCCTTCCGATAGGCGTTCCCGCCGCCGTCCTCTGCCAGCATGCCCGAGCCTTCAAGGACGAAGCTAAGGGCACCGGAATACCCAGCAGGTCCAGGGCGGCACCGAGCAGCGGCGACTGGGTCCGCGTGATGGGATCGAAGACGTTGGCTACGGAGAAGCCGATCTGCGTGCCGAGCATCTGGCCCGCCAACTGGAACACGGCGAAGGCCATGAGCAGTCCTGCCCGCAGGACCATGCTGACCGTGAACTCCCCCAAGGCTGCGGCGAGAAACGTGCCCGGTGTCTGCGGCAGCGGCGTGGACTCCAGCCCAACCGCCGGCACCAGGCAAACGGACAGCGCCACCGTGAGCAGCAAATGCACATGGACGGGCAGACCGCCGCTGCCCAATCCTGGCGCGGTCAGAAAGAGCGGGCCGAAGCGGACCGCCACTAGAGCGACCGCCATAAGCCAGGCGACGTCGGCGTGAAAGAGCACGCATGGCCCTTCAGAAATACCCCGGAATGCTCTCCAGCAGCCCCAGGGCGAAGCTGAGCAGCTTGCGCAACATCCAGGGAGCCAGGACGATCATAGTAAGCACCACCGTGATCACCTCCGGAATGAAGGTCAGCGACATTTCCTGGACCTGGGTGACGACCTGAAGGACGCTGATGAGCAGGCCAACCAACAGGGTCAGTCCAAGAATTGGCCCCGCGACCAGCACCGCTGTGATGAGCGTCTGCCCCACCAACTGCAACACCAAATGGGGCGTTAGCTCCATACGCCTAGTCTCCCGAATCCCGTCTGGCCGGTGCGTACCGATCTGCCTGGGGGCCGCTTAATCCCTGCTGGGCGAGCGGGCCAAGGCAGCGATGGCGGCGAGAAAAAACCCCCAAAAAACCCAATGCCTGGCACGGCCCTGCCCTTTGCTGCCTGGGACGATCCCCGAGCAACGACCAGTTTGAATGTCGGGAAGGCCCGGGGGGGACGGGTTGCCCATCCGGGGAAACGCCACGTCCACGAAATCCAGCAACCGTATAGCCCGCGGAAACATTGTTCCCGCGGGTGATGATCCGTGTGAACAGGAATGTCGCGACGGGCGCGGCCGACGAACCCGCTGCGCTGCCCCCTTAGCCCGAGTTTGTCATCACGCTCCGTCAACCCTAATTAAAGCAACAACGTAGAGCGTTATTGCCGTGCGTATGGCACTACATTTTTGCAGCTGCCCATCCGCTTGTCGCGACGGCCCGCGCGGGCGCGGTCAGACC
>JANXRW010000144.1 GCA_025356655.1 Betaproteobacteria bacterium
TGCACGAAAAGCAAGGCTTTGGATCAATATACGTAAAATATTATGGCACTACCTTTTGCCTCAGAAATGAAGTCCAATGCTGACAAGGGTTTACGGCGCGCCAGCGTCAGAAAGGACGGAAAAGTGACAAAGATGGGCTAGCGTAGGGTCCGTGCGGGGGGCTCAGGGGGCTGTGCACGGTTCTTGCGGCTGCGCTTTGCAGCGACAACCGCAATTGGTCGCCGTCCCACCACACCTGCCGGGATATCATGAAAATTGGTACGACACCCCGAGCGACTCGAGCACCTGGACAGTCCAAAGGCGTGGAGTTTTCCAGCGGGATTTTCTGGGCCACCTGTTCTTTCGGCAAGGCAAGTTTCCTGCGCTGGCGACCCGCCACGACTACTATATGGCGCTGGCCTACACGGTGCGAGACCGGCTTTTGCAGCGCTGGGTCAGCACGGCGGCAGCCTATACCAAACGGGGCTCCCGCACCGTGGCCTACTTGTCGGCGGAGTTTTTGCTCGGCCCGCACCTGGGCAATAATCTGCTCGGGCTGGGCCTCTTCCACGAGGCAAGGGCGGCGATTACGTCGCTAGGCCTGGATTTTGATGCGCTGCTGCACCAGGAGGTCGAACTCGGCTTGGGTAACGGCGGCCTGGGGCGTCTAGCGGCCTGTTTTCTGGATTCCCTGGCGACCCTGGAAATTCCTTCCCTGGGCTACGGCATCCGCTACGAATTCGGCATCTTCCATCAGGAGATCGTCGACGGCTGGCAGGTGGAGCGCACGGACAAATGGCTAGCCTACGGCAACCCCTGGGAACTCGTCCGGCCGGAATGGGCGCGGGAGGTCAAGCTGGGCGGCAGGACCGAGCGATACCGCGACGAGATCGGGCGCGAACGGGTGCGCTGGGTACCCGAGCGGGTGGTCATTGGCGTTCCCTACGACACGCCCATCCTGGGCTATCGCCGCAACACCGCCAATACCCTGCGCTTGTGGCGGGCGCAGGCCGCAGAGTCCTTTGATTTCGCCGTCTTCAACCGCGGCGACTACTACGGTGCGGTGAATACCAAGATCGTCTCGGAGAACCTCACCAAGGTACTCTACCCCAACGACGAGCCGCTCCAGGGCAAGGAATTGCGACTCGAACAGCAATACTTCTTCGTCTCCTGCTCGCTGCAGGACATGTTGAGGATCATGCACGGCCAGGACTTGCCGCTTGAGCGCTTCCACGAAAAGTTCGCCGTGCAACTCAACGACACCCATCCGGCCATTGCGATGGCCGAACTCATGCGGCTGCTAGTCGATGAGCATGCGATGGGGTGGGACCTAGCCTGGGAGGTCACCCAAAAGGCCACCGGCTACACCAACCACACGCTGCTGCCCGAAGCGCTGGAGCGCTGGCCGGTGGCGCTCTTCGGCCGCTTGCTGCCGCGCTACTTGGAAATTATCTACGAGATCAACGCGCGCTTTCTCGACGAAGTGCGCGTGCGCTTCCTGGGCGACGCGGACCGGTTGCGGCGGCTGTCCATCATCGACGCGAGCGGCGAGCGTTACGTGCGCATGGCTCACTTGGCCTGCGTCGGCAGCCATGCGGTCAATGGCGTCGCCCAGTTGCACACGCGGTTACTGCGCCAGGATGTGCTCGCCGACCTCTCCGACCTGTGGCCGGAAAAGTTCAGCAACAAAACCAACGGGGTCACGCCGCGTCGCTGGATGGGACTGAGTAACCCACGCCTCTGCGCGCTCCTCGACGATGTTCTGGGGTCGGGCTGGATGACTAACCTCGCGCGACTCCGGGAACTCGAGCCGCTCGCGGAGGACGCGGACTTCCAGGCCCGCTGGCGTGAGGTCAAACAGCACAACAAACAACGCTTCGCCACGCTCATCGCTCGCCAAACCGGGATGGCGGTGGATCCGGCGTCGTTGTTCGACGTGCAGGTCAAGCGCATCCACGAGTACAAGCGCCAGCACCTGAACATTCTTCACGTGATCAGCCTGTACCCTCGCCTGAAGTCCGACAGCGGTTTCGCGATGGTACCGCGCACCTTTGTCTTTGGTGGTAAGGCGGCGCCAGGGTACCGCATGACCAAACTGATCATTAAGCTGATCACCACGGTCGGCGCTTTTATCAATGGCGATCGGGCCGTGCGCGATCGCATGCGCGTGGTGTTTTTGCCAAATTTCAACGTGACGAGCGGCCAACTGGTCTACCCTGCGGCTGACCTGTCAGAGCAGATATCCACCGCCGGAAAGGAGACATCCGGGACCGGGAACATGAAGTTCTCGCTCAATGGCGCACTGACCATCGGGACACTGGACGGAGCCAACGTCGAGATTCGCGAGGCGGTTGGGGCGGAGAACTTCTTTCTCTTCGGGCTGGAGGCGGCGGCGGTGTCCGCGCGCCTTGCCGCAGGCTATCGGCCGCGCGATCACTACGAAGCCGACGGGCACCTGCGTGCGGTGCTTGACCTAGTCGGCAGCGGGTTCTTCTCGCGTGGGGACCGGAATCTCTTCGCGCCCCTGGTAGACAATCTCCTGGAATCGGATCCCTACCTAGTGCTCGCAGACTTCGATGCCTATGTCCGCTGCCAGGACCGCGTCTCGGCGGCCTATGCCGATCCGCATCACTGGTCGCGGATGGCGATTCTCAACACCGCGCGCTCAGGCAAGTTCTCTTCGGACCGAACCGTGGCCGAGTATGCTCGGGAGATATGGCGGGTCCCGCCAGTGCCAGTGTCCTTGCTCTCCGAGGATGCGATCAGGGCGGAATTCTTGCAATAGCGCTGCCATGGCTATGGGATGGTGGGTGGAGCCTCCGGCAGGGGCCCGCGATCCACATGTCCGGCCGGACCGGCGCGGGCCGCGGAGCGCACATGACTGATCTGGTCATCGAAGTAAAAGTCCGGGGCGAATACCTGTAGGAAGGGGCCCTTCTCCAAGCCTCCCAGGAACAGGGCCTCATCGACCTCGATATCCCAACTCATCAGCGTGCGCATCGCCCGGTCGTGTGCAGGGGCGCTGCGCGCGGTCACCAGCGCCGTGCGGATGCGCATTGGCGAGCCGGGAAGGCTCGTACGCTGTAGGGAGTGAAGGGCTCGCAAAAAGGGCTGTAACGGACCCGGTGGCAGCGGCTCGCCGGCCCGAGCCCGCTCGTGCTCCTCGAAGGCGGGCAGTCCGCGTTCCTGGAAAACACGTTCGGCCTGATCGCTAAACAGTACCGCGTCGCCGTCAAAGGCGATGCGCAGTTCCTCCGGGTGTAACTCGGATGCTTCGGGCGGTTTGGCGTAAACGCGCGCGGCCCCGAAGCCCGCCTCGATGGCGCGACGCACGTCCTCCGCGTTGGCGCTGAGGAACAGGTCCGCATTGAGCGCAGTGAGATACCCGTAGGGCGAGCGCCCGCGCAGGAACACGCCACGGGTGATTGGCAGCCGGTGGTGCTCGGCGGAGCGGAATACGCGCAACCCGCTCACCGGGTCATTGCGCGACAGAATGACGACCTCGACCTTCTGTGCGCCCGGCGTATTGAATGCAAGCAGCTTCTGTACCAGGCGGAAAGCGACGCCCTGGGCCGCGGGCTGCTCGAGGCGGCTCAACTGGAGGTCCTGGTAGCGCCGCGGGTCTTCCTCGCGGAAGACCTCGTTTTCGCTCTCGAAGTCAAAGAGAGCACGCGATGACAGCGCGACCACCAGCTTGTCCTCTAGGCTTGCTGTCATGCTGCCCCCTCAGACGAGAAATAGATTACACTTTTGTTCATTGCACCATGGTGGCCGATTCGATCCGAAGCCACCATCACCGGGCAACTCTAACCTAGGCGGCAGCCTTGGGGTGTGATCGTGTTGCCAGGAGAGCCTCGGCCAACGTGGCCAAGTGTGGGTTTTCTTTGGAGGCGAAGCAATGGCAGCAAGCATTATCGATGGCGCGGGCATCGCGCGCGCGCTGCGGCTCGCCTGGGCGTCCCGCGTGCAGGCCCTGAGCGCGGCTGGGCGCACGCCTGGACTCGCGGTCGTGAAGGTTGGCGACGATCCGGCCTCGGCGGTCTATGTGCGAAACAAGGTGCGAGCCTGTGCGGAATTGGGGATCCATTCGGAACTCTACGAACTACCCGCGTCGGCTAGCCAGGAGCAGGTCCTCGAGCGCGTGAGCTTACTCAATGCGAATCCCGCCATCCACGGCATCCTGGTGCAGCTCCCGCTCCCCGGGCAAATCGACGAGGCCGAAGTGCTCGCCTCCGTGGCTGTCGCCAAGGACGTGGACGGTTTTCACCTGCAGAACCTGGGCGCCTTAGTCGCCGGACGCCCTGGGCTGCGGCCTTGTACGCCGGCCGGGGTCATGTATGTGCTGGACCAGACCGGCGTGGAAATCGCTGGCCGGCACGCCGTGGTGGTTGGTCGGAGCACCATCGTGGGCAAACCCATGGCGCTGCTCCTGCTCGAGGCCAGTGCCACGGTGACGGTGTGCACCTCGCGTACGCGTGACCTCGCCCAGCACACGCGCGACGCCGACATTCTGGTGGTGGCCGTCGGCAGGCCCGGCCTGATCACAGGCGACATGGTCAAACCGGGTGCGGTGGTGATCGACGTCGGCATCAATCGCTTGGCCGATGGAAAACTGTGTGGGGACGTGGACTTTGCCTCCGCCCGCGAGGTGGCCGGCTCGATCACGCCAGTGCCCGGTGGCGTAGGGCCCATGACCATCGCCATGCTGTTGGGCAATACGCTCACAGCGGCCGAAGCGGGCTTGGCCAGCCGCTGACTGCGCGCTTAGCGACCGACCGCCACCCATTCGATCTCCAAGACCTTGGGCCCGCCCAGGAGGAGTTCCGGTGGCAGGTCGATGCGGGCATCCTCGCCCGGGGGAAGCATCATGGTGAAAGCCTTGTCATTGAAGGTGCAGGCGAACTCGTGCCCCCGCTGGTTCGACAGGAGCAGAGAACACAACAGGGCGTTGCCCGCGGTGCCCGCCTTATAGCTCTCGAGTTGAGACAGGCTAGGCAACACCCAGCGGACGTCGGTGGGGAACGCTCGTTCACGGGTGCGCAGCAGCGCGCCGCCCAAGCCCCCGAGGCTCATGACTTGAACGGTGAGACGCGTCTCGGTGAGTTCCATCACCGCGCGGTCCTCGGCGTTACGCAACTCGATGGCGAAGGGCTGATCCTTCGGCTTTGGCGCGCTCGCGCAGGCGTCCAAGAGCGTCGACAGAACGAGCGCCGCACCGAGGCTACGCCAAGTCGGGCGGCGCATCAGCGCGCGACCAACACGGCGTCGATGCTGTGAATCACCCCGTTGCTGGCCACCACGTCGGCACGCAGCACGCGCGCGTTTTCCACATGAATGGTCTCGCCCGTGTTGGCCACGCGCAGCATGCCGCCTTCCAGATTGCCCAGGAGCGCTCGGTGAACATCACGGGAGAAGATGCGCACGTCGAGCACGTGGCTGCCCACGAGCCGAGCCGCCTGCGCCCGATCCTTGAGGATGGCGTCGAGTCGGTTCGCTGGCAGGCGCGCAAAAGCCTCGTCGGTGGGCGCGAACACCGTGAATGGGCCTGGCCCCTTCAATTGCTCGGCCAGGCCGGAGGCTTCCACCACCGCCAGGAATGTCGTGAAGCCGCCCACGGAGGCGGCTTTTTCCAGGACATCCCCGGCCCAGGCAGGAGTCTGCAGGCAGAGGCTGACAACCAATAGGAGCGTGCGCAGGAGGGATGGCATGTTGGACCTTTGGCGACGGGGGTTGAAAAATGGCTGGTGGGCGATAAAGAGTAGCCCAGTCGGTTGAGAGTGGCCGCAGGAGCGCCGCAGCCTTGCACACGGTGTGACAACCTCTGCCGCCGCGGGTTCCGGTCACGGCTTCCTGTCGACGCTGCTCAGCGCCGTGTAGACTCAGCCTCGCCGAGGCGCCATCCAGCCAGGCGCGCCTTGAAACCTAGGGCGCGGATTCACAACCCACAGGGTATCTCATCATGGCCGGTCCTACACCCGAGCGATTCTTCGAGACCGTCGCCGCGTACCAGCAAACCGAGGCGCTACGCGCGGCCTTGGAACTCGATCTCTTCAGCGCTCTGGCCTCCGGGCCGGCGGCGGCGGCGCTCATCGCCGCGCGCTGCGGGGCGAGCGAGCGCGGCACCCGGATCCTCTGCGATTTCCTCACCATCAGGGGATTCCTGAGTAAGGCGGGCGAGCACTACACCCTGACCGCGGAGAGCGCGGCCTTCCTGGTGCGAGGCTCACCCACTTACCTGGGCGGCTGTTTGGACTTCCTGCTCGCGGCCGACCTCATGCGCGGTTTTGCGGACTTGGCGGGCTGCGTGCGCCAGGGGGGTACCACGGTCTCGGCGCGCGGGACCATGGAAGCCCAGCACCCGGTCTGGGTGAAATTTGCTCGCTCCATGGGGCCGCTGATCGGGGCGCCCGCTCGCTACCTCGCTGAACTCGCCGACCCCGGGGCCGATCATCCTCTATCGGTGCTGGACCTCGCCGCTGGCCACGGCCTGTTCGGTATCGCCTTCGCCCAGCGCAACGCCCAGGCGCAAATTACCGCGCAGGACTGGGCCCCGGTGCTCGCGGTGGCGATGGAGCATGCACAGACCCTCGGCGTGGCGACGCGCTACCGCCTGCTTCCGGGGGACGCCTTCGAGGTGGATCTGGGCCACGGCCATGACGTGGTACTCCTCACCAATTTCCTGCACCACTTCGACGCAGACACGGGCGAGGGGCTGCTGCGCCGCGTAGCCGCCTGCTTGAAACCCGGAGGGCTCGCGCTCACACTGGAATTCGTCCCAGGTCCTGACCGGGTGACGCCGCCTCCGGCGGCGACCTTCGCCCTGACCATGCTCGCCACCACGGCGGCCGGTGATGCCTATACTTTCGCCGAATACGAGGCGATGCACCAGCGGGCCGGGTTCTCGCGGTGTGCGCTGCACGCGCTACCCCACAGCCCGCAAAGCGCCATCCTGGCCCGACGCTAATGCCACCACGCTATGCCTTGCTCTATTGCCGCGCGGGGTTCGAAGCCGAATGTGCGGCCGAGCTCGCCGAGCAGGCTGCGGCGCGGGGGATTCCCGGGCGGGTGATCGTGGTCCCTCGTAGCGGCTACGCGGCCTTCGAGCCGACAACGCCCGCCGATGGGACCCAACTCTCGCGCAGCCTGGAATTCGCCCCTCTCGTTTTCGCGCGCCAGTTGGTCTTCGCGGGACCTGCGCTGACCGGGCTCACTTCGGGCGAGCGAGTTGCGGCCTTGCTGGCGCGCGCGCGGGAACTTGCGCCGCGCTATGGCGGGATCCTCCTGGAGACGCCGGACACGGATGAGGCCAAGGAATTGCTGGGCCTCTGCGAAGCGCTCAAGGAACCCCTGCTCAAGGCGGCCCGCGACGCTGGCTTGCTCGCCGCTCGGCCGGGCAAAGCCCTGCCGCGATTGCACGTGTTCTTCGTGGAGGCGGGGACCGCTTGGGTCGGGTTTTCCCGTGCCGACAATAGCTCTCCCTGGTTCATGGGAATCCCGCGGCTGCGCGTCCCCGGCCCTGCGCCGAGCCGCTCCGGCGCCAAACTCGTCGAGGCGTTCAGTGCGTTCATGGACAAGAACGAACTCGAGTCGCGGCTCAAGCCCGGGATGAAGGCGGTGGACTTGGGCGCCGCGCCCGGCGGCTGGAGCCTGCAACTTGCTCAGCGCGGGCTGCTGGTCACCGCAGTGGACAACGCCAGCTTGCATGAATCAGTGCTCGCCACCGGCCTGGTGGAGCACCTGCGCGAGGATGGGTTTCGCTTTCGACCGCATCGGCCGGTTGACTGGCTAGTGTGTGACATGGTGGAGCAGCCTCGGCGTATCGCCGCCCTGGTGGGCGATTGGTTGGCCCAAGGTCGTGCACGCGAGGCGATCTTCAACCTGAAGCTGCCCATGAAGCGGCGGTTCGAGGAGCTGCGCGCCTGCGAGCGGATTCTCGAGCGGGCCTTGGCCCACACCACGGATGACTTCACGCTGCGCTTTCGGCACCTCTACCACGATCGCGAGGAGGTGACGGGTTACCTGCACCGGGTGGCCCGGCGGGGCATTGCCGCGGCACCGCCGGCACGGCGCCGTTAGCGGCCCAGCTTAGTGTCCCCGCTCTGGTTGAAGGGCAGGCTCAACGGGCCGAAGCGCGTCCCCACCTCCAGCGAGCCGGAGGCGCTGTACCCCGCCTCACTGCCGCCTAGTAGATTGAACAGGCGGAGTCCGAACGCCTTTGGGGAAAAACTCATCGGAATGTCGATGGTGATCTCTTGGCCTGCGGCGAGCTTGCCCGGTGTGCCGAGACCGGTATTTGCCACGCGCTCCCCGCCCAGTTTAAGGTCGAGCGCCAAGCGCGCGAGGTCAAGGTCGAAGCTGTTGGTGTTCTTGAGCCGCAACCGTGCGGTGGCCTCTACCCGGTCCAGGCTGAGACTACCGAGGTCGAAGCGGGCGAGACTCACCTGCGGGACCGCCGGCACGGGCAACTCGCCGGTGTAACTGAGCGGCAGGGTCAGGGCGCCTAGCAGCGGCGCATCGAGCCCCACCGTAAAGCTCGCTTTGTAGGGCAAGACCGAGCCCGGCCGGACGTCTTTCAATATCGCCTGCAAGGCCCGGAACGCGACGGAGATCGGCACCTCGATGGTACGCGTCCCGCGTGCCGGCACGCCGCCACTGGGCTTGACGGTGCCTTCGAACAGGCGCTGGCCACCACTGTCGAGGGCGTAGCCCAACTGCGTGAGTGGCAACTCGGCCGGATACGGGTTGCTGATCTCCACGTTGAAGGCGAGGTCAACCTTCTCTATGCCCAAGCCCAGCAGCCGCGCGCTGGTGATGCGGACCTCCGGGCGCGGGGCATTCTTCAAGGCGTCACCGATGTTCTGGCAACCGGCTGCGAGGAGCGCAAACAGCAGGGTGGCGCCGAGGGCTATGAGCAAGGTGGGGAAGCGGGTCACGGGGTCACCTCGTCGGGCAAGGGTGCATTGGGCGGCGTAGCGCGAAGGGACGCTTCGGGCACATGGTAGCGAAATCCCGGCCGTCGCGGATCCTTGGGCTCAGCCCCGGGCCGGGGAAGGTCGGCGGCGCGGCACGGGCGTTGTTCCGCCGTCCGGCTGCAGCAGTGCGGTGAGCACGGCGGGATCTTCCAGGCGCCGGATGAACCACTTCAAGGCGCGTCCCGGGTTGTCAGGGCGCCAAGCGAGTTGGAAGTCGGCGCGCGGACGGGCCTCCTCCACCTGGCGGATCAGAAGCCGTCCGGCGGCAGCCTCGTGTCGAGCCAGCGCGCGTGGCAAATAACCTACGCCGAGTCCCGCGACGTGCGCGGCCAACTTGGCTTCCGCGTCGGGTACGGTGAGGACGTCCTGCCCCGAGAGCAAGCCCACGGTCCTCCCGGGCAGGCGCCGCGAGGTGTCTGCCACTGCCACCGCACGGTGGCGGAGAATCTGCGCGCGCGCGAGCGGTTCCGACACCGCGGCAAGCGGGTGGCCCGGGGCAACCACGAAGTCGAAGTCCACGGCGCCCAGGTGCGCGGTGGCGAAACCGCCGCCCGAGGGCATCTCACCGGTTCCACCGATGATCAGATCGGCGCGGTTGTCCGCCAGGGCATCCCAGCCGCCGCCCAGCACCTCGGTGGAGAAGCGAAGGCGCGTGCCGGATTCCTGGGCGTAGAACTCACCCACTACCCCCAACAGCGCAGCGAACGGCAAAAGGGCATCGACGGCGATGCGCAACTCGGTCTCCCAGCCCGTGGCCACGCGTCGCACGCGGCACTCCAACTCGCCAGCAGCGCGCAGCAAGTGGCGTCCTTCGTCCAGGAGTTCGCGCCCAGCCGGGGTGAGCTTCGCGCGGTGGCCGCGGCGGTCGAAGACGAGCAGTTCCAGGTCCTCTTCGAGTCGCTGCACGACGTAGGTGAGGGCCGAGGGCACACGGTGCAGTTCCGTGGCGGCGGCGGCGAAGCTCCCGCGCCGGTCGATGGCGTCCAGGGCTTGCAGGGCTTCGAGTGTCAGTTTAAGGTTCATAAAATTTGAATAAATCGCTTCAAATGTTTCGCTATTCTGTGATTAAACCATTGGGTAGACTGGCTAATTGTTGTTGAATTATTCTGAAACACTCGTCTCCCTTCGAGACCATAGCCTGGAGGTGAGCATGTTGCAAGTACGCAAGAGTGCAGAACGCGGTCACGCGGACCACGGTTGGCTCAATTCCTATCACTCCTTCTCCTTTGCCGACTACTACGACCCTGCTCACATGGGATTCGGCAACCTGCGGGTGATCAACGAAGATCGCGTGCAGCCGGGGATGGGGTTTGGGACCCACGGCCACCGCGACATGGAAATCGTTAGCTACGTGCTCGAGGGCGCCCTCGAGCACAAGGACAGCATGGGCAACGGTTCGGTGATCGTCCCGGGCGACGTGCAGCGCATGAGTGCGGGCCGCGGCGTGATGCACTCGGAGTTCAACCACTCGCGCGAGCAGGGAGTGCACTTTCTGCAAATCTGGATCGAGCCCAACGTCAAAGGCATCGCGGCCAGCTACGAGGAGAAGCGCTTCGAGGCGGCGCAGAAACGCGGGCGCTTGTGCTTGGTGGGTTCCCCGGATGCCCGCGATGGCTCGGTGCTGTTGCACGCCGACGCGAGCCTGTACGCCGCCTTGCTCGACGGCGAGGAGACTGCCGCCCACGACTTTGCACCGGGGCGTAAGGGTTACCTGTTCGTGGCCCGGGGCAGCGTTGCGGCCAACGGAGTCGCGCTCACCGCCGGCGACGCCCTGAAACTTGCCGATATCGCTCGCATCGAGCTCTCCGGGGCGAAGGATGCAGAGGCGCTACTGTTCGATCTTGCCTGATCGGCCGCGCGGTGGCGTATCATCCGCCACCGCCATTTTTCTGGCCAAGCCGGAGCAACCCTGATGCGTACCGAGTCCATCCTGTTCACCCCCGTCACCGTGGGTGAGCTCCAGCTACCTAACCGGTTCGCCATGGCGCCGATGACACGCAGCCGCGCCGATGCCGCCGGCGTCCCCTGCGAACTCGCCGCGCTCTACTACGCCCAGCGGGCCAGCGCCGGCCTGATCATCAGCGAGGGCACCGCTCCTTCGCCCATGGGCCGGGGCTACCTGGGCACTCCGGGGATCCATGCCTCCGAGCAGGTTAATGCTTGGCGGCTGGTTACCGATGCGGTGCACGCCGCCGGCGGGCATATCTTCCTGCAGCTCATGCACGCCGGGCGCATCTCGCATCCCAGCCTGTTGCCCGGAGAAGCAACGCCGGTGGCGCCCTCGGGAGTCCGCCCCGAGGGATCCGCCTATACTGCCTCTGGCCTGGAGTCCTACGTCACCCCGCGTGCACTGGACGCCGACGAGATCCCCGGGGTCATCGCTGAATACAGCTATGCCGCGCGACGAGCCATGGATGCGGGCTTCGACGGGGTGGAATTGCACGCGGCCTCCGGCTACCTGCCGATGCAGTTCCTGTCCTCGGGCACTAACCGCCGCAGCGACGCCTATGGCGGCAGCGCGCCGCGACGCGTGCGCTTCGTCGTGGAGACCTTGGAGGCCATTGCGGGTGCTATCGGAGCGGACCGCGTCGGGATCAAGATCTCGCCGGAACTGGCCTTCAACGACATCGTCGACGAGAAGCCGCGCGAGACCTACGGAACGCTGGTACGCGCCATCGGACACTTGTCACTGGCCTATCTGCACGTGGCGCTGTCGGGCACGCCGGTGGACTACCACGCGATGCTGCGCTCCATGTTCAAAGGCGCCTACCTAGCGGGCGGCGGCCTCGACGAGGCCCGCGCCGAGACGATGCTGACCAAGGCAGGGGTGGACATGGCGGTGTTCGGTGCCCTGTTCCTGGCCAACCCGGACCTCCCCGCCCGCCTGCGCGCGGGCCGGGCGCTCAACGAACCGGACCGCGAGACCTACTACGGCGGCGGGGCCGAGGGTTACACGGACTATCCTGCACTCGCCGACGCCACCTGAAGGGGGGGGCACGGGTCGGGCAGCAGGCTACGCGGCCCATGGCCGGTTCATGGCGCGGGGTGCGGGCCGTAGTTTCTGCAGCGCACAACTTGCGTTAACATGATCCGGCTGGGCCTACGGGGGATTCCCCCCGAGCGCCCCCGGGGAACCCAACCAAGGAGTGCAGTCGTGTCGATTCACGTCGCCCTGAATCACGTCACCGAATATTGATACGATCGCCTAGTCGGGCTGAGCCCGCAGGTGGTGCGGCTGCGTCCGGCGCCCCACAGCCGCACGCGCATCCTGAGCTACTCCATGCGCGTGGAGCCGGCCGAACACTTCATCAACTGGCAGCAGGACGCGCAGGCGAATTACCTCGCGCGCCTGGTTTTCCACGAGAAGACCGACCGCTTTCGCGTGGAGGTCGACTTGGTTGTGGAAATGGCGGTACTCAACCCCTTCGACTTCTACCTCGAGCCCTACGCCACCGAATTTCCCTTCAGCTATGCCCCGGAGTTGGAACCGGAACTGGCGCCCTACCGGGGTACATTGCCCCTGACCCCCCACTTGAAAGCCTACCTGGAGAAGATTCCGCGGGTGCCAACGCCCACGGCGGATTTTTTGGTGGCCGTGAACCAGCGCCTGCAGCAGGACATCACCTACCTGATCCGCATGGAGCCCGGGGTGCAGGATCCGGAGTACACCCTGGAGTGCGCCTCGGGCTCCTGCCGTGACTCCGCCTGGCTGCTGGTGCAGTTGCTGCGCCACCTTGGCCTGGCTGCGCGTTTCGTCTCCGGTTACCTGATCCAGCTGGCGCCGGACGTGCGCGCGCTCGACGGTCCGAGCGGGCCCACGACGGATTTCACGGATCTGCACGCCTGGTGCGAGGTTTACCTGCCCGGGGCCGGTTGGCTGGGTCTGGACGCCACTTCAGGGCTGCTCGCCGGCGAGGGGCACATCCCGCTCGCCTGCTCCGCGGAACCTGGGTCGGCTGCCCCGGTCACGGGAGCGGTAGAGCCTTGCGAGGTCGAATTCGGGCACAGCATGTCGGTGCAGCGGATCTGGGAAGCGCCGCGCGTTACCAAGCCCTATACGCCGGAGCAGTGGGCGGCCATCGCGCAACTCGGCCACCGCCTGGATGCCAAGCTCGCGCAGCAGGATGTGCGCCTCACCCAGGGGGGCGAGCCCACCTTCGTATCTCTCGATGATCGAGATGGGCCGCAGTGGAATGTGGACGCCATGGGACCGGGCAAACGCGACCTAGCCGCAATCTTGCTCGGGCGTCTCTACAGCCGCTACGCACCCGGCGGCATGCTGCATTTCGGGCAAGGCAAGTGGTACCCGGGCGAGCAATTGCCCCGTTGGTCCCTCAATGCCTTCTGGCGCACCGACGGAAAGCCTCTATGGCATGACCCCGCCCTGTTCGGGGATGAGGCCGCGGATTACGGCGCAACGGAGGCGCACGCGAAGTCCTTTCTGGAGGCCGTGGCGCAGCGTCTGGGTGTCGACACGGCGTACGTGTTCCCGGCCTACGAGGACATCCTCTATTACCTGTGGCGCGAGCGCCGCCTGCCCGCGAACGTGGACCCCTTCGATTCCCGGCTCGACGATGCCCTGGAGCGCGAGCGGCTGCGCCGGGTGTTCACCCAGGGGCTCGACAAGGTGGCTGGGCATGTGCTGCCTGTCGCTCGGAGCGACCGCCGGCCTGGGCGCTGGCAGAGCAGCCGGTGGTTCCTGCGTGAGGAGCACTGCTACCTCGTGCCTGGCGACTCGCCCCTGGGCTACCGACTACCCCTGGATTCCCTGCCCTGGGTGCGGGAGCAAGAGTACCCCTGGGTTCATCCGGCCGACCCCAATCAGGCGGTGGCGGAACTCCCGGCCTACGTCCCCTTCCGTCCCACTTCGGAGGTGCACTCCGACCAGGGAGCCCAGTCGATGAACCTCCCAAGCGACCCCTATGACGGGCCATCGCCTGGCGAGCGAGCGCTCGACGAGGTGGCGCCCGGGAAGCATGAGTCGGCCCGTCACGTTGCGCGCACGGCGATTTGCGCCGAGGCACGTGCGGGGCGGCTGTATGTCTTCCTGCCGCCTACACGGACCTTGGAGGATTACCTGGAGTTGGTGTCGGCTGTCGAGGGGAGCGCGCAAGCCCTGGGTCTGCCAGTGATCCTGGAGGGCGAGGAGCCCCCGCGCGATCCGCGCGTGGTCCGCCTGCGGGTGACGCCGGATCCGGGTGTGATCGAGGTTAATGTGCACCCCTCGGCTAGCTGGGAGGCGCTCGTGGAGCAGACGGAGTTCCTCTACGAAGCGGCCCAGCAGTGCCGCCTGTCGACGGAGAAGTTCCAACGTGACGGACGGCACACGGGAACCGGCGGGGGCAACCACGTGGTGTTGGGTGGGGCCACGCCCGCGGATTCGCCCTTCCTGCGCCGTCCGGACCTCCTCGGCAGTCTGGTGGCTTACTGGAATGATCACCCCTCGCTGTCTTACCTCTTCTTCGGCATGTTCATCGGCCCGACTAGCCAAGCGCCGCGCGCCGACGAAGGCCGCGACGAAGCGATCTACGAATTGGAGATCGCCTTGCGCGAGATGCGTCGGCTACGCAAGGAAGGTCGGCTAGGTGAGCAGCCCTGGCAGGTGGACCGTATGCTGCGCAACTTGCTGATCGATGTCACGGGCAACACCCATCGCGCGGAATTCTGCATCGACAAGCTCTATTCCCCGGATAGCTCCACCGGCCGGCTGGGTCTGCTCGAGTTGCGCGGTTTCGAGATGCCGCCGCACGCGCACATGAGCCTCACGCAGCAGTTGCTGCTCCGTGCGCTCGTGTCACGTTTCTGGGACCAGCCCTACGAGCGGCCCCGCCTCAAGCGCTGGGGTACGGAACTGCATGATCGCTTCATGCTGCCGCATTTCGTGTGGGACGACTTTGGCGACGTCATCGAGGAATTGCGGATGAGCGGCCACGAACTGGAATTGGCTTGGTTTAGGCCCCATTTCGAGTTTCGCTTTGCGAGCATCGGCGACTTCGCCGCGCGCAATGTTCACGTGGAGCTACGCACCGCCTTGGAGCCATGGAACGTGTTGGGCGAGGAGTCCCGCTCCTCGGGCACGGCCCGCTATGTGGATTCCTCCGTGGAGCGCCTGCAGGTGAAAGTCTCCGGTCTGATTGGGGACCGCCACGTGCTTACCTGCAATGGCCGCGCGGTGCCGCTCCAGCCCACCGGGAACTTGGGGGAGTTCGTCGCGGGCGTGCGCTACCGGGCCTGGTGGCCGTCCTCGAGCCTACATCCCACCATCGGTATCCATGCCCCGCTGGTGTTCGACCTCGTGGACACTTGGATGAACCGCTCCTGCGGCGGCTGCCGGTACCATGTGGAACATCCGGGCGGGCGCAACGTGGAGACGGTCCCCGTGAACGCCTACGAGGCCGAAGCACGTCGCTCGGGCCGCTTCTTCCGGATGGGGCACACGCCGGGGCCCATCAGCGTGCGTGAGGAACCGCGCAACCCCAACTTCCCCTTCACGCTGGACCTGCGCCGCTAGCAACCCGGACGTCATCGGGGGCGTCTCGACAGGCGCTTGACAGCGTACCGCCTGTCCGATATGTTACTGACTGGTCAGTAACATATCGGACAGCTGTGATTCATTGCCCCCGCTGGGCCCGCCGCAAGGAGGCCCGTCCCGCCGAACTCCTTGCCGCGGCGCTCAAGCTCTTCGTGGAGAAAGGCTTCGCTGCCACGCGCCTTGAGGACGTGGCCGGCGCTGCTGGCGTGAGCAAAGGCACGCTTTACCTCTACTACGCTAGCAAGGAAGATCTGTTCAAAGCCGTGGTTCGGGCGGGCCTTGTGCCGACCCTGGAGCGCGGCGAGCAGATGCTCGCGCAGGCGACGGGATCCTCGTCCCAGCTGCTCACCGATCTCCTGCTGGGTTGGTGGGAGGTGGTTGGCGCGGGTGATCTCGGCGGGCTGCCCAAGCTGATGATGTCCGAGGCGCGCAACTTCCCCGAGATCGCGCAGTTCTACCACCAGGAGGTGGTCCAGCGCGGGCAGCGGCTCATTCGCGGCGCGCTGGAGCGCGGGGTGGCCAGCGGGGAGTTCCGGCTGGTGGACCCGGAATGCACCACGCACTTGGTCTTGTCTCCGTTGATCTACCAGTTGATCTGGCGTCACTCCTACGGTGCCTGCGGGGTAGCGGACTTAGACCCTACCGCCTTCATTCGCCTCCACTTGGATCTGCTGCGTCACGGCTTGGGGGCCTCGGTGCCCCCGCACGGGAGTCCTGCATGAAAAATTGCGCAATCGCTTGGCTCTGTCTGTTCGGGCTCCTTGCGATGGCACCGGGGCGCGCAGACGATTTGCTCGCCGTCTACCGCGACGCGGTGAAATCCGATGCGGCCTACCTGGGTGCACAGGCGACGTTCCAGGGGGCGCAGGAGCGGGTGCCGCAGGCGCGGGCGCTGGGCCGCCCGAGCGTGACGCTCACGGGTAACGCGGGGCTGAACCG
>JANXRW010000147.1 GCA_025356655.1 Betaproteobacteria bacterium
GCCCAGCGCAACGCGCTCTCGCTCGCAAAACTCGCGCTGCGTGAGTCCACTACGCTCGAAGAGAGCAACCATCTGGGCCGCCTGCTCTCGGTCTCACTGCGCGCCACTGCGCCCACTCGCACCCGCCATCTGCCTGCCCTCCAGCGCGTTGCGGTGCCTGCAGTGTGGCGACTGACGAGGCCGCGGGGAAGAACGCCGCTGGGGAACCGGTTACCGCGCAGCCGGGATAGGCCCTGCCCCCGGCGCCCGATTGGGGCAGAATCGGCGTTTTCCGACAAGACTCTGCGACCCCACCCTGACTAATCAGATGTTCTCCGCCGCACTGGGCATCTCCGACACTTCGGTTCGTTCGGGGCGTTAGATGCGATGCCAGCCAGAAGTCCCTGAACATCGACATCGACTTCAAGCCCGGCACACCAGGTCATGCTGCTGGGCGTGCGCGACTTGGTGCTCGAAGGGGTCAACGTCGCCGGCACGGTCGAAGAGGCCCGGGTGCTTCACGCAGAGCCAGAACGACCGATGGGAGTCGCTCTTGCAGGTTGCCACTTGGAACATCGCCTGCGTACCCGCCGAATCACCGAGTGCGACGCTGGCGCGGAGCTTGGCGGCCACCGGGTCGCGCACAGCCGGGCCCGGGCAGGCAACCTATGCCTCGATCAACGCCTGCGTGGTTTCCGGCAAGTCGGTCCACGCCAAGTCGTCGGGCAGGTTCAGCCCATGGTGAGCCGGCAGGCGAAGCAATCCTGTTGACGTAGAAGGCTGTCGCTCGGCAAATCGGCAAGGTGGGGCTAGCGCCCGCCCCCGGCTGGCGGCATCAAGGTCTCGTCGCCAAAAACGCTGTTTACGGCGTCCCGCACCACACCCGGTAGCTTCGCCGAAAGGGCGTGGGCGAGGTCTGGGGTGTCGGCTCCTTGGATCAGCGTCACCTCGAGTTGTAGCCGGTCCCGTAAGGCAAGGTAGAGTGCCGCTTTGAGGCGGCGTAGTCGGCCCGGGTCGGTGTCCGGGGTCTCCCCGGGGCGCACCGCGTCAGTGAGCCGCGGTACGGCTTGGCGCCCGGGGATTGCCTCCTCGATGACGTCGGTCAGGACCGGTGGTGGTGGCGCGTCCCCTGCCCCGGGCCGATGCCGGGAGAGCAGCGAATCCACCTTCGCAAACAGCGCCTCCCCATCGGGCACCTTGGAGCCGAGCGCCTTGCCCTCGTCTTCAGGAGGCACGGGTCAGCCGCCGCCAGCCGGCGCAGCCAGATCGTGGGTGCGAATCTCATAGCCCCGCTCGCGATAGAAGCGAAAGCGCGTGCGCGCAAGCACCCGCTGCTCCTCGTTCGGCCCGACGATCTCCACCAAGCGGTCAAAGCGGCTGAACAGTGGCGGCGTCTCGTCGCGCAGGTTTACCAGCAGTTGTTCATGGTGCAGCGGCTCGGTGACATGGTCCAGGATGATGGGGGTTACTGGCGCGAGGCGGTCACCGCTGCGGCAGTGGGGTAGGAATCCCACCGCCGGGTAGGACCAGAGCGCGCGGCTCGCGCGCTCCGTGGAAGCGGCATCAGAAGTGAGCACAAAGACCCGAAGCCCCTTGGCCAAGGCCTTGCTGGCCAGGGCCGATAGGGTCCGCAGCCGGTCTTCGGCGCCGACGTAGAAGTCGATCTGCGTCATGGCGCCGTCGCCCACTTCAGCCCTGGCCAGCCCGCTTCAACAGGTACTCGGTCAGCATCGGCACCGGGCGGCCGGTGGAGCCCTTTTGCTTGCCGCTACGATAGGCGACACCGGCGATGTCCAGGTGGACCCAGGGGGTCGTCTTGTCCACGAAGCGCGCCAGGAAGCAGGCCGCCGTGACGCTACCCGCCGCCCGGCCTCCGATGTTGGCCAGGTCGGCGAAGGGGCTCTTCAACTGCTCCTGATAGTCCTGCCATAGCGGCATGCGCCAAGCCCGGTCCAGGCTCGCCTGGCCCGCGTCCAGCACCTCGGCAGCGAAGGCGTCGTCGTTGCTATAGAGGCCGGAGGCCACATGTCCCAACGCGACCACGCAGGCACCCGTGAGCGTGGCGATGTCGATCATGCCGTCCGGGTTGAACCGCTTGGCGTAAGTGAGCGCGTCGCAGAGGATGAGGCGGCCCTCGGCGTCGGTGTTGAGGATCTCGATGGTGAGGCCGGACATACTGGTGACGATATCGCCGGGCTTGACCGCGCTGCCGTCGGGCATGTTTTCGCAGGTCGGTATGATTCCGACCACATTGACCGGTAGCCCCATGCCGGCCACCGCACGCAGGGTCCCCAGGACGCTGCCGGCGCCAGACATGTCGAATTTCATTTCGTCCATATCCGGAGCTGGCTTGATGGAGATGCCGCCCGTGTCGAAGGTGATCCCCTTGCCCACGAGCACCGTGGGCTTCTGCTTCTTGGGCCCGCCGTTGTACTCCAGCACGATGAGCTTGGCGGGCTCTCGGCTGCCGCGGGTAACCGACAGGAGCGAGCCCATGCCCAGTTTCTCCATGTCCTTTTCTTCAAGGACCTGGCATTTCAGCTTGAATTCATCGGCCAGTTCCTGCGCCTGCTTCGCCAGGAAACTCGGCGTGCAGATGTTGCTGGGCAGATTGCCGAGGTCGCGGGCGAGTTTGACCCCCGCGCCTAGCGCTTCCCCCTGTGCCAGTGCCCGATTCGCGGCGGCATCCGGTTTGGCGGATAGGCCCAGGGTGATTTTAGCCAGCCTTGTGCGATCCTCGTCCTTTTTGCTCTTCAGGCGGTCGAAGCGGTAGGTTGCCTCTGCCGCGGTGCTCACTGCGAGCCGGATACGACGCGGCAGGTCGCAGTCCTTCACCGCCAACTCCGCCAGGTACAGCACGCAGTCGGTGCTACCGCCCCCGCGCAGGGCTGCCACCGCGTGCTGCACCGCTTCACGGTAGGCGTGGGCGTCAAACTCCGCGCTAGCGCCCAGCCCCACCAGCAGGACGCGCGTGGCGGCGACGCCAGGTACCTTGCGCAGCATCAGGGTGGAGCCGGCGCGTCCCTCCATGTCGCCGTCCGTCAGCGCCTCGGCGAGGGTTCCCCCGGCCGCGCGGTCCACCAGGGCTGCCGCCTCGCTCAGTTCCCGCCCGGCGAAGACACCCAGCACGATGCAGTCCGATTTCTGCTTTTCCGCGGCCCCGGCTTTTATGCTAAATTCCACCTGATACTCCTGTTTTCATGAAATTTTTTAGTCCCACAGCACGCCAGATTATCACGCCCGATCCGGCCAAAGTCAAAGCACTCCATCCCCATGATTTTTTTGCGCGCGACCCTGCGTGAATTCACCGCGTCGGGGATTGCGGTGCTTTTGGTCCTAATCGCAATCACCTTCACCACGCAGCTGATCCGCTTCCTGGGTTTTGCTGCCAAAGGCGGCATCCCCGCCGACGCGGTCCTCACGCTTCTCGGGTTCGCTGCGCTGGGCTACCTGCCCGTGCTGCTCTCGGCGGCGCTGTTCTTGTCCGTGCTGCTATCCATGAGCCGCAGCTACCGCGACTCTGAGATGGTCGTGTGGATGAGCTCCGGCGTCGCGCTGCTGGGCTGGTTCCGACCCGTGTTGCTCTTTGCACTTCCCGTGGTGCTGCTCGTTGGGGTGCTCAGCCTGTACCTCACCCCCTGGGCCCTCGGGCGCAGCGACGAATACCGGCACCACCTGGAGAACCGCGACGACGTCTCGGCGGTGGCGCCTGGGGTGTTCAAGGAATCGAAGAACGGCGACCGGATTTTCTTCGTGGAGAAGATCACGCCGGACCTCCAGCAGGTGTCCAACGTCTTCGTGCGGTCCAACCAGGACGGACGCGACGGCGTCATGGTGGCTAAGCGCGGGTACATGGAGACCCAGGCCGACGGCGAGCGCTATCTCGTGCTGCTCAACGGTAGCCGTTACGACGGAACGCCTGGCCAGGCCGACTACCGGCTCGTGGAGTTCGCCCGCTACGCGGTGCGTATCGAAGTGCCCGAGACCAAGGCGTTTTTCCCCACCGAGCGCTCCTTCACGACCGCCGAGCTGCTGCGCGACCCCACGCCGCTCAAGCGCGGGGAACTGGTCTGGCGCCTGGGCCTGCCGCTCTCGGCCCTTATGCTCGCGCTGCTGGCCATCCCCATGAGCTCGGTCAATCCGCGCACGGGGCGCTCGGTCAACGTGATCATGGCGGTGTTCGTCTACATGACCTACAGCAACCTGATTAGCATCTCCCAGTCCTGGGTTGAGCAGGAGAAATTGACTCCCCTGGTGGGACTGCTGGGCGTGCATCTGCTGATGGCCGGGGTGCTTGCGCTCGGGCTGTTTAGCAAGGTTCTGCCCTTCTACTTGCGCCGATGAGCATCCTGCGACGTTACCTGATGTGGCAGGTCCTCTCCGCCATCTTGTTGGTGCTCACGGCGCTGCAGCTCCTGTTTAGCTTTTTCGACCTGATCTACCAGTTGCGCGAGCTCGGCACGGGTGGGCTTCGGCTTGCTCATGCCTTCCTCTTCGTGGTGCTGGGTATGCCAGCGCATCTCTACGAGTTATTCCCCGTGGCGGCCCTCATCGGCACCCTGCTGGCGCTGGCTCAGCTGGTGGTGCACTCCGAATATGCGGTGATGCGCACCTCGGGGGTGTCCATACTATCCATCGGTCGCGCGCTTCTGCAGGTGGGGGTCGCCCTTGCGCTGCTGACCTTTGTCACGGGGGAGGTGTTGATCCCGTTGAGTGAGGGCGTGGCCCAGAGGCTGCGGCTCGACCGCAGTGGCAGCTTGGTGGCGCAGCCTTCGCGCTCAGGTCTCTGGCTGCGTGACGAGCAGAGCTTCGTCAACGTAGCCCGGATCCTCTATGACGCCAGCTTGCAGGAAGTGCGCATCTACGAGTTCGACCGCGACTACCACCTGAAGGCGATCACCGAGGCTGCCCAGGGCCGCCACCTCCACGACAACCTGTGGCAGCTGACCGACCTGACAGTGACTCGCTTCGACGCGCCGCGGGTGGAAGTGACCCGCCTGCGTTCCCTCGACTGGCACTCGGCGCTCACCCCGGGGATCGTCAACGTGCTGCTGGTGTCGCCCGAGAGCATGAGCTTGTTCACGCTGTTCTCCTACGTGCAGCACCTGCGCACTAACCACCAGGATTCCACGCGCTACGAAATAGCGCTCTGGAACAAGCTGGTTTATCCGCTCGCGGTGCTGGTGATGATGATCCTGGCCCTGCCCTTCGCCTACCTGAATGTGCGCGATGGCGGCGTGAGCAGCAAAATCTTCGCCGGCATCATGCTAGGGCTCGGGTTCCATCTGATCAACCGCCTTTTTGCCCACATCGGCCTACTCTCCGCCTGGTCGCCCGGCCTGGCCGCCGGTGCGCCTACCCTGGTGTTCCTGACGCTCGCCTTGGGCATGATCCTGCGCCTGGAGCGGCGGTAGGCCCGCTACTTTTCCTCGGGCACCGCCACGGGAAGGGTACTGCAGTCGGTGAACACCTCGGCGCACAGGCGCTTCAGGGAGACCGGGGCATGGCGGCGTGCGGATAGAAACCTGGTTCGGTAGTCGGCCTCGAAGGGGTCCGCATCCGCGTAGCCATTGGCCTGCGCCACCGAGGCGCGGACCCAGGCGACGAACCAGAAGGCCACCTGAGCCTCGGGATCCGCTCCCAGGGCCGGGTGGTGCGTGCGGATACAGTAGGCGTATTCGAACAGAAGTTCGTGGATGAGGTGGTCGCAGTTGAGCGCGTAGGCCGCGCCCCGCTCGACACCGCTTACCTCGGGGCCCGGGATACCCCGGTGCATCCCCTCGCCGTGGGCTCGAGCGACGATCGGCGAGAGCAGGCAAAGCGCCATTGCGAACACGGTCGCCCCGCGCCGCGGTAGGGCCAGCCAGTGCGCTTCCATGGATTTTCCCCCCGTGAATGGGAAAGGCCGGAGGGCTTTCGCCCCCCGGCCCGCTCTGCGGTGCACCGAGGCGCACCCGCTAGGGCCTTAGTAGGTGGTGATGCGGGTCAGCGGCGCCGGCGTGTAGGGATGGGCCGCCGAGGTGTTGGACTGCCACCAGGCGATCTGCGCGTCGATGTCCTGCATGTCCCCGTGGCGGTTGGTGCCCGCGTTGAACGCAGTGAAGTTGTCGCCGCCCGTGGCGAGGAAGCTGTTCACCCTCACCCGGTAGGTGGCGTTCGCGTCCACCAGCACGCCGTTCACCTTCAGCGTGGCCGAGTCGACCCGGTCACACTCGGGGCGCGACACGCTCCAGCTATAGGTGAGGCTGGCCGAGGGCTGCATCACCCGCCGGGTGGTCTGCACGTTCCAGGGGCAGCTCGGATTCGGCGTCTTGTTGGCCAGGAAGGTCGCCACGGGGAACTGTTGCTCCAGGGCCTGCTTCAGCTGCGCGCCGGTGATATCCATCACCACCAAACTGTTGCCGAAGGGCATGAAGGTGAAAGCCTCCGAGTAGGACACCAAGCCATCACCCACGCCACCGTTGTTGGGCGCCGAGGCCAGGTAGGCGAACACGGGGTCCGTCCCGCGCAAGCCGCCGGCGTTGGTGAAGCCGATGACGGCGTTGTTCGGGGCAGCGCTCGTCGCTTGAAGGAACGCGTCACCTACGATGTCGCCCGCCTGCGACTCACCCGCGGCGTTGAAGGCCTTGGTGATGTCGCCGGTGATGTAGCCCACCACCACGTTGCCCACCGGCTTGGCGAGAGCGGAGTAGCCGGCGACGATGGCTGCCACGTTTGCATCCGGCGTCACCGTCTTCGGGTTCACGATGATGTTGGTGGAGTTCGTGCCGATGACGTCACGGGTGGTCGTGTCGATGTCCAGGTCCGTGTTCGTGACCACCTGGGTGTATTTCGCTGCTTGCGTGAGGCGCCGTCCTGCGGGCACTTGCGCATCTGCGTGGATGCAGTTGTAGCCCCAATGCGTGTGGCCGCTCACGATCAGGTCCACCTCGGGGCTCAAGCGGTCCAGGATGGGGCCGATGGCGTCGGTGAGGCCCGCGCAGTCATTGAGTCCACCCGTGGTGAAGCCACCCTGGTGGATCATCAGGACCACGGAATGGATGCCTTGGTTGCGCAGTTGCGGGATCAGCGCGTTGACCGTGTCGGCCTCGTCGTTGAACTGCAGACCAGCCACGCCCGACGGGGTGACGATCGTCGGCGTGTCCTTCAGCGTCATGCCGATAAAGGCCACCGGGATGCCGTGGAAAGACTTGACCTTGTAGGCAGGAAACAGCGTCCGGCCGGTGGCGGTGTCCACCACGTTGGCCGCCAGGTATTTGTACTTGGCGCCGGAGAAGGGCGTTGGCGTGTAGGGGGAACCCACGTCGCCACCGCGGCAGGTGCGGCTGGCACTCGTGCCCAGGTTCGGATCGGCCGCGCAACCGCCGCTTTGCTTGCGCAGCAACTCCGCCTTGCCGTAGTCGAATTCGTGGTTGCCCACGGCGTTGAAGTCCAGGCCGATGGCATTCATCAGTTCAACGGTGCCTTCGTCGTGGAACAGGGCGGAGGCGAGCGGGCTGGCGCCGGTCAGGTCGCCTGCGGATACCACGGCGTTGTTGGGGTTCTGCGCCTTGAGGTCGCGGATCACACCCGCCATGGCAGCCGCGCCGCCGGAGGGATTCACCCCGAAAAAAGCGCCCTGGCTGTTGAAGGTGCCGTGGAAGTCGTTGAAGGAGATGACTTTGACGCGCAGCACGTTGCCCACGGTCGAGGCCTGTGCGGCGGCGATCAGGCTGGCTTTGTCGGCGTCGCTCAGGACGCCCGCGGGCACGCCGTTGATGATGCCAGTGGCGTTGGTCACGAACGCCTTGTGGCTACCCCAGTCGGTGTTGGGCAGACCTGCTTTGAGCAGATCGTTCAGCGTGCAGTTGCCCGGGCCGGCGCCGTCGGCATCGACGTTGGCGATGCCGGTGTCGGTGGCGCCGATGACGACGGTGGGGCGGGCGTCAGGCGTGACGCAGGTGGCGGCCAGCGCGTGGCTGCCGGCGAAGGCCAGCGCGAGCGCCAAGCCGAGGATGGATTTTTTCATGGGTGAATTCTCTGGTGTACGCATGGGGTATCAGGCGCGGCGGCGGGCAAGCAGGGCCAGGCCGCCCAGCAGCAAGGCAAGGGAGGTGGGCTCAGGCACGGCCACGGCGAGCGCGCCGATGCCGGCGCCGTCGGGGGAGGCGAGCACGACGCCCCGCACGGTGTAGCTGCCGGCGTGAAGGGACCATTCGCCGTGGCTGAAGAGCGGGTTCACGTAGGCTCCGGCGAAATCCACGCCCTGGTCGGCGCTGCCCGCTGCGACGCTGGAGGTGTTGCCCAGTGGCGAGCCATTGAGGACGATCTGGAATTGGTCACCGGGGAGGCCGGCATCGGTCACGCGCAGCACCCCATCCCGGGTCAGCGTGAAGCTGAAGGCCTGTTCGTTGGGACTGTTGAAGGCGAAGTCATCGAGCAAGGTGGAGCCAACGTCTCCGAAGTAGAAGGAGTTCCAGCTACCGTCCGCCGGAATGGCGGTGGTCGTCATGGCGCTGGCACACAGCGGCGTGGCTGCTGCCAGGGCCAGGGCGAGCAGAAGTTTGCGCATTGGGTCATTACCTCATGAGTCGTTGGACGAGTGGGGGGCCCCGTACGGGAGCGCACGGCGCGCCGGCCTAGTGGCCCGGCACTTCCCCGATCATAGGCAGCCAAGGTGATGCTGTGATGAAGCCGAGGCGCACGCCGAGCGCCCAACCATGCGGCTCAACGCGCGCCCCGGCGGCGATGTCATTGATTCGTCATGGAAGGCGGCGCTGGCGGCCGCGCGAGCGCAGGCAAGCCCAAAGCAGCGCTGGCGTGAGCCCTGCGCCGCGCATCCCCGGTGGGGCCGGCGGGTGTCCCATGGGCCGATCGGCCCGGACTACGGTCGTGCAATATTCACTGAGACTGATCCCTTCGGGCTGCCGGCGTGCGCGTGCGTTCCTCCAGTTCGGTGAGCCACGTCATCGCCTGGGCACGATCGTCCCCGCACATCTCCGCGGAAGGGGCCAGGCTCACGCAGACGCGCGGGCGCAGCCCCGAGCCGAAGAGCTTGCAGCGGTCTTCTTGGTCGAGCTGGATGCAGCGCACGGCCGCGGGTTTTCCGTTGGGCATGCCGGGGATGGGGCTGGAGATCGACGGCGCGATGCAGCAGGCAGCGCACCCCGGGCGGCAGCCCCGTGCGGCGGTGCTGCTCACGCTTGCACCTTCGAGCGGCGTGCACGGGCCCGGGGGCTGGCGAAGACGCGCGTGCCCGCCAGGCGGTCGTGCAGGAACTGGCGGTCGCGGTCCACCAGTGCGTAGGCGAACCCCACCCCGGTGAGTGCCCCGGGCACCGCGAGCACGTAGCGCAAGAGCGCACGGTTTAGCCCCAGGGGCCTCCCGTCAGGCGTGGCAAGGCGCAGGCCCCACGTGCGCATGGGCAGTGTTTGACCCCCACGATGCCAGCAATAAATAAAATAGGCCCCGGCAATGCACAGGAGCCAAGCCTGGAGCAGGGGCCGACCGTAGGCGAAACCGGCCGGTGCCATCAGCGCAAGAAACAGGGAAGCTGCTACGAAGGCGATGCCCACGAGCAGGAGCGCCTCATAGAGCAGACTGGCCACGCGCCGGCGCAGGCCGGCCAAGGCAGGGGGGCTTACTCCGCCGTCTGGATCGCTTGGCGCAGTTTGTGTTTTCGTTCTTCCGGAAGGCGCTCGTATTCCGCCCATTTTCGGTTGATCTCGTGGCGTTTTTCGGGCGGAAGACTCTTTAGCTTGGCGTAGCGCTCGCGCGCTTGCACACGCTGTTCGTGGGTCAGGCTGGCCCATTGCTGCATGCGCGACTGCAAGCGCTGCTGCTTCTCTGCGGGGAGCGAGGAATACTGGCGCACGATACGCATCCATTTGTCCCGGCGCGCGTGTTCCATTTTTGGCCATTCCGCCGCGAGCGGGGCGAGGATGCGCTGCTGCTCAGGCGTGAGTTGGCCCCACTCGGGCGCCCTGACCACCGGGGCGGTCAAGGCCCCGGGTTGGGTCGCCAGCGCGGGCACTGGCCCAAGCAACAGCGCGAGGGCTAGGGCCGCGACGGCTGGGTGTGTTTTAGCCACGCTTCGAACCCCTGGTCCACATAGGCGGCGATCGGTAGGTCGTCCGTGAGCACCTGGGCGTCGATCTCCGCCGCGTCCTGATGATGGGTTGCCTGCCGTGCTACCTGGTACCAGTAAAACGAAAGGGTCAGGCCCAAAACGAGGGCGGCCAGCGGCACGAATCGCAGCCCGCCGTGGCGATGGGTGGTGCCACGGACGGCGCCAGCGAAGGCCAGTTGCTGCGCCTGCACGGGAACCTGAGCGAGCGCCGCCTCCCGGGCCGCGCGCAACCGCGCCATCACCGTCGGCGGCAGGTCGTCGAGCCGGTCTTCAAGCCTCCGGGCCAGCCGGGTGGAAAATTCCTGTTCGTTCATAGCTCGACCCCTCTGGATTTCAGGAACTCAGCCAGGGCGTGTGTCGCGCGGGAGCAGTGAGTCTTTACACTCCCCTCCGAACAACCCATTGCTTCGGCGGTTTCCTGGACATCGAGTTCCTCCCAGTAACGCAGGAGGAAGGCTTCGCGTTGACGTGGAGGCAGGTTCTGCAGCCCATTCTCTATAACGGCCACTATGCGCTTACGCTCCAGGAGTTCCAAGGGGCCGCCACGGTTCTTCGACTCGTCCGCCACCACCCTGGTTTCCAGCGGGTCGGCGTCCTCCTGGTCGCCAGCCGGGACCAGGGCCGAGAGCAAGGTGGTCCAGAGCGAGCGCACCTTCTGCCGGCGGTAGAAGTCCCGGATCGTGTTCTGGAGGATCCGCTGGAACAACATCGGGAATTCCTCCGCCGGGCGTGCCGAGTAATTCTCGGCGAGCTTGAGCATGGAATCCTGCACGATATCCAGCGCGCCCTGCTCCTCGCGTAGGGCGAACATCGCTTGCTTGAAGGCCCGGCGCTCCACCTCCGCGAGGAAATTGGAGAGCTCTCGTTCGGTTGCCAGCGGACACCACTCCTTGTTCAACGGGCGCCACTTCGCCTGCTGTGGGTTATGGTAGCAAAAACCTCCTGGGTCCTGGCGGGCCATCCGGGCGCCACCTCTCGGCTCTCCCGGGCAAGTGGCTGAATCAGCGAGATTTGTTCTCGGGGCCCGGGCGGCATAGAATAGGGCTGTGCCGTCCCTTGAGCGATCCTCGTGAATCTGACGCATCATTTCCTGATGGCCATGCCCAACATGGTCGATCCGAACTTCTCCCGGACATTGACCTATCTGTGCGAACACAACGAGCGGGGCGCGCTCGGCCTAGTGGTCAACCGGCCCATGGACATGACGCTGCGAGCCCTGTTCGAACAGGTCGACATCCCCTTGGGGGACTACGACGCAGCTCGTTTACCCGTCTACTTCGGAGGGCCCGTTCAGGGAGAGCGCGGGTTCGTCCTGCACTGCCCGGCGGGGCAGTGGCAATCCACGCTGCCGGTAAGCGCCGAGGTGGGACTAACAACCTCACGCGACATCCTGCAGGCCGTGGGCGAGGGCCGCGGCCCGGAGCGGCTCCTCGTGTCCCTGGGCTATGCGGGCTGGGCGCCAGGCCAGTTGGAGCAGGAACTCGCCCAGAACGCCTGGCTCACCGTGCCGGCCGACCTGAAGATCATTTTTGAACTGCCCCCGGAGGAGCGCTTTGCCGCGGCGATGTCCTCGCTGGGGGTGGATCCCATGCGCCTTTCCGACGAAGTCGGGCATGCCTGAAAACGCCCTGCCTGCCAGCGGCACGGTGCTCGCGTTCGATCTGGGCGGGCGGCGCACCGGGGCCGCGGTCGGTGAGCTCTCCCTGGGCACGGCACACCCGCTGGCCACCCTGGAGGCGAGGACGGAGGAACACCTCCTCGCCCGTGTCGGAGCGCTGGTGCGGGAGTGGACGCCCATCCACTTGGTGGTGGGGTTGCCGCTGCACATGGACGGACGCGCCCATCCGCTGGCCAAACACTGCCGTCGCTTCGCCGCGCGGCTCGGCGAGCGGTTCCAGGTCCCCGTTAGTCTGGTCGATGAGCGGCTGAGCTCCCACGAAGCGAGTCTGGCGCTGGCCGATGCCGGCATACGGGGCCGACGCCAGAAGGGCCTTCTCGATCAAGTGAGCGCACAGGTTATTCTAGAGAGCTTCTTTGCCCAACGCCCATGAGCCTTCCTGACGCCGAGATACTACTGGCTGCCCTGGTGCGCCAGATGCGCCCGCAAGTTGGGCCCGATACCGCGGTGGCGGGCGTGCGCACCGGTGGCGCCTGGCTGGCCGAGCGCCTGCACGGCGCGCTGGGCCTGCACTTGCCCCTGGGTTTGCTCGACCCCGCCTATTACCGGGACGATCATGGGCGCGGCGGACCGCGCCGGGACGTCCAGCCCTCGCGGATCGCCTTCGCCGTGGACAACGCGGACATCATCCTCGTCGACGACATTCTCTACACGGGACGCACGGTGCGTGCGGCCATGAACGAGATTTTTGATTACGGCCGCCCCGCACGCATCCGCCTAGCCGTGCTGGTGGACCGCGGCGGCCGCCAGTTGCCGGTTGCGCCGGATTTCCTGGGCACGCACCTGGAAGTTCCGGAGGAGCAATCCCTGGATCTCTGCCGCCTGCCCTCCGGGGCGCTGGCCTTGCAATTGGTGGCGCGGTCGTGACGGCGCCCAATCCGCAACTCGACAGCCACGGTCGGCTGTGCCACCTGCTCACCACCGAGGGTCTGCCGGCGTCGATCCTGCAGGCGATCCTGGACACCGCTGGCTCCTTCCTCACGGTCAATGCCCGCGAGGTTAAGAAGGTCCCGCTGCTGCGCGGCAAGTCCGTCTTCAACCTCTTCTTCGAGCCCAGCACCCGGACGCGGACCACCTTCGAGATCGCCGCCAAGCGGCTATCCGCTGACGTGGTGAACCTCACGGTGGCCACTTCCTCCCAGACCAAGGGGGAGACGCTGCTCGACACCGTGGCCAATTTGTCGGCGATGCATGCGGACATGTTCGTCGTGCGCCACTCTCAGAGCGGTGCGGCGCACCTCATCGCGCGGCACGTCGGCGCCGGGATCCATGTGATCAACGCGGGCGACGGACGCCACGCGCATCCCACGCAGGCGCTCCTGGACATGTACACGATCCGGCACTACAAGGGGGACTTCCGCCGGTTGCGCGTAGCCATCGTCGGCGACATCCTGCACTCCCGGGTGGCCCGCTCGGAGATCCACGCGCTGACCACCCTGGGCGTTCCCGAGGTGCGCGTCATCGCGCCCCGCACGCTGCTGCCGATGCAGGTCGAACGCCTTGGCGTGAGCGTCTGGCAGGACATGGCCCGCGGCTTGGAGGATGTGGATGTGGTGATGATGCTGCGCCTGCAGAACGAACGCATGAACGGAGCCCTGCTGCCCAGCGCGCAGGAGTACTTCCGGGCCTACGGCCTCACCCCGGAAAAGCTGGCGCGGGCCAGGCCCGACGCCATCGTGATGCACCCCGGTCCGATGAATCGGGGCGTGGAGATCGACTCCGCGGTTGCCGATGGCAGGCAGTCGGTCATCCTTCCGCAGGTCACCTTTGGCATTGCCGTGCGCATGGCGGTCATGAGCATCCTGGCCGGGCAGGTTGAGCCGTGAGCGCTGGCCGCATCGAAATCCGTGGCGCGACCCTGGTCGACCCGCTCTCCGGGCGGGAGTGGACGGGTGTCCTGTGCATTGAAGATGGACGGCTGCTCTCGGTGGGCGAGCCGGTTGCCGGCTTCCGGCCGGACCGCATCATCGAGGCTCACGGCCTGGTGGCCTGCCCGGGGCTGCTGGACCTGTGCGCCCGGCTGCGTGAACCCGGTTACGAGTACAAGGCGCACCTGGAATCCGAGATGAGCGCTGCCGTCGCCGGTGGCGTCACGACACTGGTGTGCCCGCCGGACACCGATCCGCCGCTCGACGAACCCGGGCTGGTGGAGATGCTGAAGTACCGGGCCCGCGGGTTGAGCCAAGCCAACGTCTACCCCCTGGGAGCGCTCACTCGGGGGTTGCAGGGCCAGCGCCTGACCGAAATGGCTGAGCTCACCGAGGCCGGGTGCGTGGCCTTCGGCCAGGCGGACGCACCCCTGCAAGATGCGCAGGTGCTGCTACGGGCCATGCAATACGCGGCCACCTTCGACTACGGCGTCTGGCTGCGTCCCCAGGACGCGAGCCTAGCGCGAGGCGGTGTCGCCCACGACGGCGAGGTGGCCACGCGGCTGGGTCTGGCCGGGATCCCGGTAGCGGCTGAGACGGTGGCCCTGTCCACGATCCTGCTGCTTGCGCGCGATACCGGGGCGCGGGTGCACCTGTGCCGGCTCTCCAGCGCCGCGGGTGTGGATCTGGTGCGCCAAGCTCGGGCGAGCGGACTGCGCGTGACCTGTGACGTGGCCGCCGCCCACGTGCACTTGAGCGAGATGGACCTCGGCTACTTCGACGCCAACTGCCACCTGATCCCCCCCCTGCGCAGTGGGCGCGACCGCGCAGCGCTGCGTGCGGGCCTGGCCGACGGAACGATCGATGCGGTGTGCTCCGACCACACCCCGGTGGACGACGATGCAAAGCAACTCCCCTTTGCCGAGGCAGAGCCGGGGGCCACGGGCCTGGAACTGTTGCTCCCCCTGATACTCCAATGGGCCCGCGAGGAGGGCTTGCCCTTCGCGCTGGCGCTGCGCCGCGTAACCACAGAGCCGGCACGCATCATGGGGCTGCCCGCCCCGGCGCTGGCACCAGGAGCGCCCGCTGATCTTTGCCTGTTCGATCCGCTGGCCGCCTGGCAGGTGCAGCCGGGTGCCCTCCGCAGCCAGGGGAAGAACACCCCCTTTCTGGGCTGGGAACTTGTTGGCCAGGTCCGTTACACCTTGGTGGCCGGGGAGGTCGTTTACGCCTCGGCGCCCGGCTGAATCCGGCGCAGCCGCGCCAGGATCCGACCCAACCCCTTCGTTCTACCTGTCACAGGGTGTCCCCATGATTGATCGCAACACTCCGCTCTTGCCGCCCGAGAACCCGCTGTTGGATTTTTCTGGGCTGCCGCGCTTTGCCGACATCCGTCCAGAGCACGTAGGTCCCGCCGTGGACACGCTGCTTGCGCGCAACCGGGCGCTCGTGGCTCAACTCGGACAACTCGCCGAGGCGCCCGGCTGGGACAACTTCGTGACGCCCTTGGATGATGCCAACGAACAGCTATCGCGCGCCTGGGGGCAGGTCTCGCACTTGAACGCCGTGATGAATACGCCGGAACTGCGCGAGGTCTACAACGCTAACCTGCCGCGTCTCACGCAGTACTACACCGAACTCGGCCAGGATGCCGCCCTCTACGGGCGGTTCAAGGCGCTGCGGGCGTCACCGGGCTTTGACGCCGCTGCCCGCGAGCGGGTGCGCTGGGTGGACAACGAACTGCGCGATTTCCGCTTGAGCGGCGTGCAACTGCCCCTCACCGAGCGCGAGCGCTTCAAGTCACTGCGCGAAGCGCTCGACCGCGTCGCTGCTCGCTTCAGCGACAACGTGCTCGATGCCACGGACGCCTTCAGCCACCGGGTCACCGACCCGCAGGAACTGGTCGGCCTGCCGCAGGATGCACGGGATGCTGCGCGGGCGAGCGCCCAAGAAAAATCCCTGGACGGCTACCGGTTTACCCTGCACATGCCCTCCTACTTGCCGGTCCTTCAGTATGCTGAGAACCGTGCACTGCGCGAGACCCTCTACCGCGCCTATGTGACGCGAGCAGCAGAGTTTGGCCCCACCGCGCTCGACAATACGCCACTCATCGGCGAGATCCTGGCCGCTCGCGCCGAGTCGGCGCACCTCCTGGGTTTTGCTTCCTATGCCGAGTTGTCCCTGGAGCCAAAGATGGCGCGAACGCCAGCCGAGGTCCTGGGTTTTCTGGAGGGGCTCGCCGAGCGTGCCAAGCCCTTCGCTCGGAAGGACTGGGCGGAACTCACGGACTTTGCCCGCGAGCGGCTCCACATCGAGGCCCTGGAGTCCTGGGACGTAGCCTTCGTCTCCGAACGGCTGCAGCAGGAGCGCTACGCCTTCTCCGAGCAAGAGGTGCGCGAATACTTCCCCCTGGCCAGGGTCCGCGAAGGTCTGTTCGGGCTGGTGGAGCGACTCTTCGGCCTGCACGTGGTGGCCGCGGCGGCACCGGCCTGGCATCCCGAGGTGAGCTTCCACGAGATTCGCGACCGCGAGGGCGCGCGTGTGGGCCAGTTCTACCTTGACCTCTTCGCCCGCCCCGGAAAGCGCGGAGGGGCCTGGATGGACGATGCCATCACGCGGCGGCGCCGAGCACAGGGAATCCAGACGCCCGTGGCCTACCTTAATTGCAACTTCACCCCCCCGACGGCTGGCCGCGATGCCCTGCTGCGCCACGAGGAGGTGATCACGCTGTTCCATGAATTCGGCCACGGCCTACACCACTTGCTCACCCAGGTGGAGCAGCGCGGCGTATCCGGGATCAACGGCGTGGAGTGGGATGCCGTGGAATTGCCGAGCCAGTTCATGGAGAACTTTTGCTGGGAGTGGGACGTAGTGAGCCGTATGTCCGGACACATCGACACCCAGGCGCCCTTGCCCAAACCGCTCTTCGACCGGATGCTGGCAGCGCGCAATTTCCAGTCCGGCATGCAGTTCGTGCGCCAGATCGAGTTCGCGCTCTTCGACATGCACTTGCATCACGACTTCGATGCGGCGACTGACACCCCGCTAAAACTGCTTGAGCGGATCCGGGCGCGGGTGGCGGTGTCGGTTCCGCCCGCCTACAACCGCTTTCCTAACAACTTCTCCCATATCTTCGCCGGTGGATATGCGGCGGGTTATTATAGTTACAAGTGGGCGGAGGTACTTTCAGCCGATGCGTTCAGCCTCTTCGAAGAAGTTGGCGTGACCGATGCGGCGCTGGGCCGGCGCTTCCACGCGGAGATCCTGGCCGTGGGGGGCACACGCCCGGCCCTGGAGTCCTTTGTTGCCTTCCGTGGTCGGGAGCCATCCATGGAAGCGCTGCTGCGCCATAGCGGGATGACGCCCGCGGTGGTGCTGTGAGCAATCTCCTTGGAGGAGGAAGGATGATGAGACCTCTGGCCCTGCTAGCCGTGCTAGGGACGCTCTCCACCGCAGCAGCTGCCGTGGATGTCTACCGTTGGGTCGACGAAAAGGGGGTGGTGCACTACACCGACCAGCCCGCGCCGCCGCAGGCGAAGCAGGAACGCAAGCGTTTCAGCACGTCGGTGCCCGCGGCGGAACTCCCCTACGCTACGCGCGAGGCGGCAAAGAACTTCCCCGTGGTCTTGTTTGCCGGGGACTGCGGAGACAACTGCAACAAAGCGGTGGCCTTCCTCTCCGAACGTGGCATCCCCTTCACTTCCCGTGACGCGCGCGATCCGGTGGTCGCTAAGACCCTTAAGGCAATTAGCGGTGGCCTGCAGGTTCCGGTGATTACCATCGGCCGTGAGGTCGTCAAGGGGTTTTCGGATTCCAGCTGGGGCAAAGCGCTAAGCTTGGCGGGCTACCCGCGGAACCCCTTGCCACCGGCACTGGTTCGGCAGTCGCAGCCAGGGGGTGGCGCGCCGGTACCCGCGACCGGCGCAAACTCCGCCACGACAGCGAACTCCGCCACCGCCGCTCAGTAAGGCAAGTCGGTGGCCGGAAGTCGGTGGCCGGAAGCAAGAGGGGCTGCCCAACGGGCAGCCCCTCTTGCTTAACTACGCGACAGCGCCCGCGTTAAGCGAACTCGTTGCGACGGCGCATCTGGAAGGCCAGGAAACCCAGCCCAAGAGCCAGCAGGCCGTAGGTTTCGGGCTCCGGTACCGGGGCAGCCAGGGCGTCGATCTCGCCTTCGCCCGTGGAGTTGTAATGCGGGGCGAGGTGGTCGCCGGAGCTCACCATGAAGTAGTTGTAGGACTTTCCGCCAAAGCCCCACGCCGAGGTGTAGTCGTCAGAGTGTCCGAGGGCGGTGTTGGCGGTGTCGAAGCCGTCACGGTAGATGTTGATGATGTGTCCCTCGTCCCAGCTGCGGGCGTCGTTGCTACCCCAGATGATGAACTCCAGGTTTTCGCCCACGCTCGGGCCGTGGTCCACCCCGGGAATGGCGAAGACGCTGGTCAGCGCCACGGCTGACTTCATGACGATGGACGGGTCGTATTGCAGCCACGTGTGATCGTAGTTTTCCATGGCGAAGGCGCGGTTGGCTGGGGTGTCGCCCAGGGTGGGCCAGTTGCCACCGCTGCCGATGAGGCCGTCGCCGCCGTTCACGAAGCTCAGGCCGTTGCCCAGAGGGGCAACGCTTTCGATCACGGTAAAATTGCCATCCGTGGTGTTCACCACTTCGGCCATGGCAGTACCTTGGCCAAGGGCCAGGGCGATCGCCGCAAATTTGAGCGTATTTTTCATGGTCCCCGCACTCCTGTCTTCGTAGAGGTTATGTAAAAGGTGCCGCCTTGCTCGTGCTATTACCGAGCGTGTTTCCATAACATGCCGAGAAGTTACCGCGGGAAAAGTTCCCGCACAAGAGCCAAATGTCAAAGGTTTGCAAGACCTGCCACGCTGTAACATTGGGTTGACACTGGGTGCCCGCGGCACCCTGGACCCGGGGGATTGGAACGCGTGCAGCGCGCTAGGTGCGGGCCAGGAGCAGAGCCATGCAGGAGGAGGATAAATAAAGGCACAGGGCGGGCCCATGGGGTCCGCCCTGTTAGCAGATACCTCCCTGGCGAGCGCGCAGGGAGGGGTGTTCAGCGGTTACGCTTGGCGCCGACGCGCTACAAACCCTGCAACGGCCAAGCCGCCCAGCATCAGGGCGTAGGTTTCCGGCTCTGGAACGGCGGCGACGCCAAGGTTGACGCCGACGTTCTGGTCACCAATGAAAGTTCCAAGATCGCCCGCCGCGGGCGTCGCAGAGTCGCCGTTGATCGGCGTCGCTTCACCTTCGGCGCTGAGGGATCCCGCGTATTTGAAGAACTCGATGCGGCGTACGACCGACTCCGCGTGCTTGCCCACCGGCCCGTTGCCCCCAAGGTTCAGCTCGTTCCCCACGGCATTAGGGTTGCCCGGATCCATTTGCAGCAGGTGCCACTCGGTTTCCATTTCGCTCTTGGCCATGGGGACCTTGGGGCCGTTGCCGACCAATTCCTCCAACCCAACCGGGGCGTTCAACTCCATGGTGGTCGTGACGACCTTGGCCCACACCGGCGTGCCCCAGAGCGCGTTGAGCTCAGGCAGGACGGGGGCTACGACCTGCACCGCGACAACGGGCGGCGCGGGCGGCTGGCCCGCGGGGGGCGGCGGGGGCGGCGTGACGATAAACACGGGCGCGGGCAGGTTGACCACACCGTTAGTCAGAACCCCGGGCGTGTTGGACTCCGTGAGCCAGCTGTACACGGTCTTGTTGGGCGTGACGCGGGTTCCCACGCCGAAGTGGTCGCAGGGGGTGGCGGCCCCGTATCCGAGGAGGCCGCCAGTCCAGCAGCTCTCCCCGCCCGTGGTGAAAGTGGGCTTCGTGCTGATGTCCGGTGTTCCTGCGCCCCAGGTGCCAGCGGTGAATTGCGCCTCGTAGACCACGCGGGCGCCCGTGGCCGTGTCGGTGATGACCGGAGCGCCGTAGCGTTCCACCGTCGATGGGAAGCCTCGACCGGCGCCGCCGAAGGTGTCGGTGATGTCAGAGGCGTGCACGCCTTCCAGGTCGATCTCGAAACCGTGGGCCGTTTTGCCGGTGTCGTTTACGACGTCAAAGTTACCGAGGAAGCCCAGGACGGCGGCCGAGCCGGTCGCGGGCGCGAGTGCAACCGCCAAGGCGGCGGCAAGGGTTGTGATGCGGTATTTCATGGTGGTGCGATCTCCGTGGGATTCCCGGCGAGCCATCGCCAGCCGGGTCGTGGGCCAGCCTGCCCGGGCGGCCCATCAACTTTTTTGGGTTTTCCTGCTTTCTCCTTGCGACGAGGGCTCGGAGGAGCCCCCGATGACTTGGGTTCTTCGGAGCTCCCGATGACTGGGGCGCCGGAGATAACCAGAACGTGGCCAAACTATATCTACATCCGTAAGCAGCTTCCAATTTTGTCAATTTTTGGTGAAATGGTTTTCACATCCTGGACAGGTTCCAATCGGTTTGGCGCGTCCGCGGAACATGGGCCGCTGCGGATGTAAGCTGTCCGCGGAGGTCTGGAAAGCCGGACCCTGATCCCGCTTCCCAGGCTTCCCAGGCTACTCGGGCCACGCAGCGCGGACGCTCGGCCGGCCGTTGGCACCTGGGTAGAATCGTCAGTTAATCAAAATACTGGAGGAGGTGCCTTGAGAATCGCAGCCTGGAACGTGAACTCCATCAAGGTCCGCTTGCCCCACCTGCTGGACTGGCTCGTCACGCAGGCCCCTGATGCGGTCTGCCTGCAGGAGACGAAGACGGAGGATGCCGGCTTTCCGGAGCAGGCTCTGCGCGAGGTGGGATACCACACGCTCCACCACGGCCAGAAAACGTACAACGGGGTGGCTATCGTCTCGCGCACGGAAGCCACTGACGTGCAACGCGGCATCCCCGGCTATGCAGACTCACAGAGTCGGGTCCTGGCGGCAACGGTGGCGGGGGTCAGGCTGGTGTGCGTGTACGTTCCGAACGGTGAGAGCGTGGAATCGGACAAGTTCCGCTACAAGCTTGAGTGGTTGGGCTCGCTTAATGCCTGGCTGGGAACGGAGCTCTCCCGCTACCCGGAGGTGGCTGTCCTCGGTGACTACAACATCGCGCCCGACGCGCGCGACGTACATGACCCCGCTCAATGGGAGGGAAAGGTACTGTGCAGCGAAGCGGAGCGCGAGGCCTTCAGGGGGCTGCTGGCCCTGGGGCTTAAGGACGGGTTCCGACTCTTCGACGACGGGGCCGGCACCTACTCCTGGTGGGATTATCGGATGAACGCATTCCGCCGCAATCTGGGCCTGCGCATCGATCACATCCTGGTGAGCACGCTGCTCGCACAGCGCGCGCGGGCCTGCGCCATCGACCGCTCCCTGCGGGCATTGGAACGTCCCTCGGATCATGCGCCGGTATACATGGACTTCACCCCGCGTTAGACCGCGCACCTCATGCGACCGAGGGGCGCGCCTCCAGGACACACGGTGCGGTTGGCTGCGTCGGCACGGGCATGGGCAGGTGCACGGTGAAGACGGTGCCACCATTGGAACCGTGTGCGGCGACGATGCTCCCGCCGTGGGCGAGTACGATTTCCCTGCAGATCGGGAGGCCGAGGCCAGTCCCTCCAGCGCCCGTGCTGGTGCGGCTGGACTGGACAAATTTCTCGAAGATCCGCTCCAATTCCCCGTCCGGCACCCCGACTCCGCGATCGGCCACCTCGAGCACGGCCACGGGCCCATCCGGCCCTCGCTGCGGGTGGAGGCCGATTTGCACCTCGCCGCCTGCTGGACTGAACTTGATGGCATTCGAGAGGAGGTTCGAGAGGACCTGACCGATGCGCAGGGCGTCGACCACCAGTTCGAGCCGTGGGGAGCTCGGGTTCAAGCTGAGCCGCACGCCCCGGGCGGAGGCCAGCGGCGCCAAGGCTTCTATGCACTGCGCCGCGAGCGCATTGAGCTCCACGGGCGCGGTCTTCAGGGTGAACTGGCCGGCTTCGATCTTGGACAGGTCCAGTAGGTCGTTCAGAAGCGAGAGCAGGCGGCGACTCCCTTCGTGGATCTTCCTGAAGTAGCGCTGCAGCTTGGCCTGTTCGGGGGGCGTCGCCCGGTGGATTCCCAACTCCGCGAAGCTGAGGATTGCGTGCATGGGCGTGCGCAACTCGTGCGACATGTTGGCCAGGAACTCCGATTTGGCGGCGTTGGCCTTGCGCGCTTCGCCCAGGGCGGCCTTCAGGTGCCGAGTGCGATCGTCGACCAACGCCGCCAAGTGGTCGCGGTGGCGGGCGAGTTCCGCGGCGGCTTGGTGGGCCATCGTGACATCCTCCGTGACTAGCACGAGGCCGCCCACGTGTCCGTCGGGCCCAAACCAGGGATGGACCTCCCAGCGTTGCCAATGCGTGGAGCCGTCGGGGAACTCCAGGCGCTCCGCCTCGCAGCGCTCCACCGCCCCGAGGAGGCAGCGCTGATGCGCATCGCGCCAGCGCTTGGGCAGGTCCGGGATGAGATCGTAGTGGCAAAGCCCTTCGATGCTCACGCCTGCGAGGCGGTGCTCGGCGAGCCAACGGTCACTAAACGCGATGTAGCGCATGCGCGTGTCGAACATCGCCGCGGCGGCGGGGACGTGTTTGACAAAGGTCGCCAACTGCGCCCGAGAAAACGCGGCTGCCAGCTCAGCCTGCTTGCGACCGCTGACGTTGGTGATGTAGCCCTCCCAGATCACCGCGCCGTCGGCGGTGCTGCGCGGCTGCGCCCGTCCTTCCACCCAGAGCGTAGTGCCATCCGGGTGACACACGCGGTACTCGTGATTCCACAGTGTCATGGTCGTCGCGGAGTCCTCGATGCTGCGCAGGATGCCGTCGCGGTCCTCCGGGTGCAGCGCCGCGACGACCTTGTACGTGTTCTGAGCGGCCTCCTCGGGAGAAATTCCGTAGATCTGCGAAATGCCCGCGCTCGCGTAAGGGAACCACGCCCTGCCGTCTGCCTCTCGGCGGTATTGGTAGATCATGCCCGGTACGTTCGCGGCGATGCGCTCGAACAAGCGGTGTTGTTCGCGTGCCTGTTCCTGCGCCCGCAGCTTCTCATCGATGTCCAGGTGGATGCCCACCATGCGCCGGGGCTCGCCGTTGGGACCTCTGCTCGACACGCAGCCCGCCGTGAGAACCCAGCGCCAGCTTCCATCCTGCTGCTTCATGCGAACCTGGTGATGGAACCGGCTGCTACCGCCACGCAGGTGCTCGGCCAGCAAGGTCTCGGTGGCCGCAAGGTCCTCGGGATGCAGCAGCGCCAACCAGGCTGCGCCGCTCGGCACCCGTTGGCCGGGGGCATAGCCCAGCATGGCGAGCCAGCGCGCGTTGGTGCGCAGTTCGTCCTGTTCGATGTCCCAGTCCCAGGTCCCTAACTCGGCGCCCTCGATCACCGTGCGCAGGCGTTCCTGTTGCTCGAGTATCGAGTCGCGCAGCGCCACTTGCTCGGTGACATCGGTTTCCACGGCCACAAACCCTTCCAACTTGCCCGCGGCGTCGCGCACGGGTTGGATGTCCGTTTCGACCCAGTAGAGCCGCCCGTCGCGGGTCCGATTGCGTAGCGTGACCCGGGCCCCTTCACCGGCGTTGAGCGTGGCGCGCAACCCGGCCACCGCGGCCTTGTCGGTTTGCTCACAATGCAGAAATTCGCTGGGGTGGCGGCCTCGCACCTCGTGAAGCGCGTAGCCCGTCAAGCGGGCGAAGGCGTCATTGGCCCACAGGATGCGCCGTTGGATATCGGTGACGACGAGCGGCCGGCCGCTTTGCTCGAGTCCGCGGAACAGGCGAGAGGGGGCGGGCCCAACCCCCAGGGCGAGGCGCAGGCGCAGGGCGTGGGCACAGCAGCCCACCCCCAGAATGGCGCCCACGAGTTGCAGCACGGCCACTGCCGCGCGCGGCCCGAGGCCCAAGATCTGGGCGACACTTGCGGCGGCTAGTACCATTGCGCTTGCCAAGCCGAGGCCGAGCAGCCTAGTGCTCAAGGCATTGCCTCGCCGGGTGAAGGCCGGGCCATTGCGGCTCCGGAGTGATCTCTCATGATCACTCCCATTACGACCGAGTAACCCCCGGCTTTAGCGCCGCCGCTGGTCAAGCCTCCACGGGGGGCTTTCCTTCAATTTCCAGTTCCTGGATCTTGCGCGTCAAGGTGTTGCGTCCGAGGCCCAGGAGTTGCGAGGCCTCGATGCGTCGCCCTCCCGTGTGGGCAAGCGCGCGCAGGATCAGGGCGCGCTCGAACTGGCGGGTCATCTCGTGCATGATGTTGTGCTCGCCGCGGTTCAAGGCGTTCTCCGCCTCGCGCTCCAAGGCTGCGATCCAATTCTCCGACGACGCGGGGCGTTGCTCCTCGCGGAACTCCGGCGGGAGGTCCGCGATCTCGATGTTCACACCGGGGGCCATCACGGTGAGCCAGTGGCAGAGGTTCTCCAACTGGCGCACGTTGCCCGGAAAGTCGTGCCCCATGAGGTACTTCATCGCTGACTCGGAGAGCCGCTTGGTCTCGACGCCGAGCTGACGCGAGCTCTCGACGAGGAAATGCCTCGCCAGCAGTGGGATGTCCTCCCGGCGTTCGCGAAGGGTGGGAAGGCGGACGCGGATCACGTTGAGGCGGTGGAAGAGGTCCTCCCGGAAGAGCCCTGCCCGAACCCGCACATCCAGATCCTGGTGCGTAGCCGCGATGATGCGCACGTTGGCCTTGATGGGCTGGTGCCCACCCACCCGGTAGAAATGGCCATCGGAGAGCACTCTCAGTAGCCGAGTCTGCAGGTCCGCCGGCATGTCGCCGATCTCGTCGAGGAAAAAGGTGCCCCCCTCGGCCTGTTCGAACCGGCCACGACGCATGGTCTGCGCACCCGTGAAGGCGCCCCGTTCGTGGCCAAAGAGTTCGGACTCCAGCAGGTCCTTGGGTATAGCAGCGGTGTTGATCGCGATGAAGGGTTTGCTCGAGCGCGGGCTATGCCGGTGCAGCGCGCGAGCCACCAGTTCCTTCCCGGTTCCCGAGGATCCATTGATCAGGACCGTGGCCTGGGACTGGCTCAGACGACCGATGGCACGGAAGACCTCCTGCATGGAGGCGGCCTGGCCGAGGATCTCCGGGCCAGGCTCTGGCACCTCGCGGGTCTCCGTCTGGCGCAGGCTCTCTTCGACGGCGCGACGGATCAACTCCACGGCATGATCCACGTCGAAGGGCTTGGGTAGGTACTCGAAGGCGCCGCCCTGGAACGCGGCTACGGCGCTCTCCAGATCCGAGTAGGCGGTCATCACGATGACCGGCAGCGCGGGGTGGCGCTCCTTGATCACTTGCAGCAGGTCCAGGCCCGACCCCCCCGGCATGCGGATGTCACTGACCACCACCTGGGGCACGGAGGTGGCGAGTGCGGCCAAGGCCTCATCAGCCGAGTTGAACAGGCGAAAGGCGATGTCCTCTCGCGTCAACGCTTTCTCGAAGACCCAGCGGATAGACCGGTCGTCGTCGATGATCCACACCGGTCTCATGAGGCGCTCCGCCGGGCATCCGGCACGCCCCCAGCGTCGCCGGGCAGCGGCAGCAGGATGGTAAAGCAGGTCCGCCCCGGCTCGCTTTGCAGTTCGATGATGCCGTGATGCTGGTTGATGAAGGTTTGGGCGAGCGTGAGACCCAGTCCCGTGCCGCCTTGCTTGCGGGACACCAGCGGCCGGAAGATCTTCTCTTGCCACTCGGCGGTGATGCCGGGTCCGTTGTCGATGATCTGCACCATCAGCCCCAGGCGGTGAAGGCGGCGGGCCAGCGTAACCTGGCGCACCACCCGTGTGCGCAGCGTGATCTCGCCACGACCTTCCAGCGCCTGAGCGGCGTTGCGACCGATGTTCAGCAGCGCCTGGATGATCTGCTCGTGGTCCGCGACGATATCTGGAGCGCTCACGTCGTAGTCGCGCCGCAGCCGGATGCCTTCGGGGTACTCGGCCAGCACCAGGCTGCGCACCCGCTCCAAGGCCTCGTGCACGTTCAGCGTCCGCAACTGGGGTGGGCGGTGGGGGGAGAGCAGCCGGTCCATGAGCGCCTGCAGCCGGTCGGCCTCCTTCATGATGACCTGGGTGTACTCGGTCAGGTCTGGCCGCTCCAGTTCCCTCTCCAAGAGCTGCGCAGCCCCGCGCAGCCCACCCAGGGGGTTTTTTATTTCATGGGCGAGGTTACGCAGCAGAACGCGGCTGGCCTCGGTTTGGTCAATCTGGCGCTCCTCGCGGGCGAGCTTCAGTTGGTATTGCAATTCATTGAACTCCATTAGGAAGCCGGCCTGTCCCATGAGTTCGACGGGAGACACCGTGCACCCCACGTCCAGGCGTTCCCGGCCGGCCGTGGTGAGCACCAAGTCCAATTGCGAATGACTTGAATTGTGCGTGGAGGCGTAGTCCACCGCGGAGTTCAGAACGGAGGGATCGGCGAAAACCTCCTGCAGGGCGAGTCCCAAGACACTCCTTTGGCTGAACTTGAACAGGTTCTCGGCGGCTGGGTTGGCATAGCGCACTCGGCGGCCCCCATCGAGGAAGACCACCGCGGTCGCCAGTGCATCGAGCACGGCCGACTCGAAGGGCGCGTTGGTCCCGTCGAACCCCGACATCATTTCAGCAAGAAGCGCGCCATGCCCGGTGGGCTCGACCAGCACCGGCCAGAGCGCGGCAACCGCTTGGGGCGGTCACGGCAGATTCGAGAGTTCGCGCTTGAGGGAGTCGAGATTTTTTTCGTGGGTCGCGACCGCGTCCTGAAAGGGCTTGAGGCGTTCGAGCACCCGTTGGTAATTTTTCTCATCCCCATTGCGCACGGCCTCCTGGTCGCCCAGTTGGCGCCGTGAGTCCTCCAAGGCGGTCTGCTCACGAGCGAGTTCCTCCTCGAGGATGCGGCGGCGCTGATCGTCGCGGCGCTTCTGCGTGATGCCATCGACCTTTGGCCTACCGGCGGGCTCGGCTGTTCGGGCCGGGGCCACGGCTGCTGGCGCCTGGGCGGCTTCAGGGGCGAGGGTTTCGAAGCACTTCTCCTTGTGCGCATTCTTCTGCGGGACGTTGGCATAGATGACCTTGCCGTCCCCGTCGACGTACTTGCAGGTCTCCGCCGGGGCGTTGGAGGCCGCGAGAACGATAAGCAGGACCAGGAGTGCTTTTGCCATGGCGTCGAGTGGGCGCGCCGTTGGCGCCCCGTTCCGTTGAATGAGCCATCAGTGTGACAGCTTAAACCGGCTTCGGGTTGCCTGCGTCGGGGGCCGCACCTGCAAAAGAAAAGGGCGGGTTACCCCGCCCTTTGCAGGCGTCCCTTGGGGATCAGAGGCTGTAATACATGGCGAATTCCACCGGGTGGGTGGTCATGCGGAAGGTGGTGACTTCTTCCATTTTCAGTTCGATGTAGGCATCGAGCATGTCGTTGGAGAACACACCGCCGCGAGTCAGGAATTCGCGGTCCTTGTCGAGTTCGTCGAGCGCCATGTCCAGCGAGGAGCACACGTTCGGGACCTTCTTGGCTTCCTCCGGGGGGAGGTCGTACAGGTTCTTGTCCACCGGGTCGCCGGGGTGAATCTTGTTCTGCACGCCATCCAAGCCGGCCATCATCATGGCGGCGAAGGCAAAGTACGGGTTCGCCGTGGGGTCCGGGAAGCGCACCTCGATGCGGCGACCCTTGGGGCTGCTCACGAAGGGGATGCGGATGGCAGCGGAGCGATTGCGCGCGGAATAGGCCAGGTTGATGGGGGCCTCGAAGCCGGGCACGAGTCGCTTGTAGGAGTTGGTCCCGGGGTTGGTGATGGCGTTGAGGGCCTTGGCGTGCTTGATGATCCCGCCGATGTAGTAGATCGCGAAGTCGGACAGGCCCGCGTAGCCGTTGCCGGCGAACAGGTTTACGCCATCCTTCCAGATGGACTGGTGGACGTGCATGCCGGAGCCGTTGTCACCGACCACGGGCTTGGGCATGAAGGTCGCCGTCTTGCCGTAGGAGTGGGCCACGTTGTGCACCGTGTACTTGAGGATCTGCATCCAGTCCGCGCGCTGGACCAGCGGGGCGAACTTCGTACCGATCTCGCACTGTCCTGGTGCAGCCACCTCGTGGTGATGCACTTCCACCTCGACGCCCTGCTCTTCCAGGGCCAAGCACATGGCTGAACGGATGTCCTGGAGCGAGTCCACGGGCGGCACGGGGAAGTAGCCCCCCTTGACGGGCGGGCGGTGCCCCTTGTTGCCCCCTTCGATTTCCAGTCCGGTCGACCAGGGGGCTTCTTCGGAATGGATGCTCACGGCACAACCGGACATGTCCACGTTCCACTTGACCGAGTCGAAGACGAAGAACTCGGGTTCGGGTCCGAAGTACGCCACATCGCCCTGTCCCGAGGACTTCAAGTAGTTCTCGGCGCGGCGCGCCAGGGAGCGGGGGTCGCGGTCGTAGCCCTTGCCATCCGAAGGTTCAACCACGTCGCAGGTGAGGATCAGCGTCGCCTCATCGGTGAAGGGGTCCATGCGGACGGTGCTGGGGTCGGGCATGAGCAGCATGTCAGAGGCCTGGATTCCCTTCCATCCAGCGATGGAGGAGCCATCGAAAGCGTGCCCCTCTTCGAACTTGTCCATGCCGAAGGCCTTGGCGGGAACCGACACGTGTTGTTCTTTTCCGCGCGTGTCCGTGAACCTGAAGTCAACAAATTTGACCTCATTGTCTGCCACCAGTTTAAGGACGTCGGCTGCCGTGGTCATCTAGAGCTCCTAGGAAAAAGATATGGTGACCCGAGAATTCGAGAAACAGGGGCGAGGGTTGCAGGAACTGTGCCCGGGTCGTTTCGGGGAGAATGCTATTATGCCACAGGCGCTTGCGTGGGCCTGCGCATGGGGGGGCGGCACGATCGTGGTGCGTGCCAAGACGCAACCGCACCATTATGGGGCAACATCCCGAACCTGGAGTGCTTCTGCAATGGCCGACGAACTTTCCGCCAAGTCCATCCTGTCCGCCGCCCAGGCGCGCGCAACGGAGGCCGGGTATCCCTACCGCGGAGCACTCCTGCCCGCTGAAGCCCATCGGCTCCTGGAACTTGACCCGCAGGCTCGATTAGTGGACGTACGCACGCGCCCGGAACTTGACTACGTGGGTCGTATCCCCGGGGCCGCCGCGCTGGAGTGGCAGCGCTACCCCGACGGTTTGCCGAACCCGGACTTCCTGCGCCAACTCCACGCGCTGAGCAACCCGCAGCAGCCGCTGTTTTTCATCTGCCGCAGCGGTGCCCGCTCCCACGCCGCGGCCAGTGCCGCCACGACGGCCGGCTGGCAAGAGGCCTACAACGTTCTGCAGGGTTTCGAGGGCGACCGTGATGCCGCCGGGCACCGCGGCACGCTGGGCGGCTGGCGGTTTGGCGGCCTACCCTGGATACAGGGCTGAGGCGCTACTCATCCCAGTGCACGATGCCGGCGTAGCCGGTCCAGAGCACCATCAGGCCGAAGGCGATCCGGTACCAGGCGAAGGGCGTGAAGTCGTGGGTCGCGATGTAGCGAAGCAGCGCGCGCACCGCCACGAAGGCGGACAGGAAGGCGGCCACGAAGCCCACGGCAAATAGGCTGATGTCGTCACTGCTCAGCAGCGCGCGATTCTTCACCAACTCATAGGCGCTCGCCGCGAAGAGCGTTGGCACGGCGAGGAAGAAGGAGAACTCCGTCGCGGTTCGCCGTGACAGCCCGAAGAGCATTCCGCCGATGATGGTGGCGCCGGAGCGCGAGGTGCCGGGCACCAGGGCGAGACACTGGGCCAGCCCGATTTTCAGGGCATCGCTGGTGCTCATGTCATCCACGGATTCCACGCGCGTGCGCAGGCGTCGACGCTCCACCCAGAGGATGACGATACCGCCGATGATGAACGCGAGCGCCACCGGCAGAGGCTTGAACAGCACCGCCTTGATCTTTTTGCCGAAGGCGAGTCCGATGACCGCCGCCGGAATGAAGGCGATACTGATATTCAGCACGAAGCGTTGCGCCCGCGTATCGGTCCTCAGGCCTGAGAGGACCTCGATGAAGCGGTGGCGAAACTCCCACATGACGGCGAGGATGGCGCCGAACTGAATGACGATTAAGAACACCTTACCCTTCTCGTCATTGAAACCCAGCAGGCTTCCAGCCAGGATCAAGTGGCCGGTGCTCGATACCGGAAGAAACTCGGTCAGGCCTTCGACGATGCCCAGGATCAAGGCCTTGCCTAGCAGTGTGATATCCACGGATCAGTGATTTCCAAGAGGTGAGAATGAACGGCCGGGCGGGTCCGTCGGACCCCCCCGGGGCAGCGCACTAGCTGCGTGAGTAGAGCTCCGCGCCCGAGCGCAGGAACTCCTGGGCCTTTTCCTCCATGCCGAGACCGAGGGCCTCGGTCTCGGCCACCCCGACGCTTTGCGCGTAGTCGCGTACGTCCTGGGTGATCTTCATGGAGCAGAAATGCGGGCCGCACATGGAGCAGAAGTGCGCGAGCTTCGCACCTTCCTGGGGCAAGGTCGCATCGTGGAATTCCCGGGCCTTGTCCGGGTCCAGTCCCAGATTGAACTGATCCTCCCAACGGAACTCGAAGCGCGCCTTGGACAGGGCGTTGTCACGCACCTGTGCTCCCGGGTGCCCCTTGGCGAGGTCGGCCGCGTGGGCCGCGATCTTGTAGGCGATGATCCCGTCCTTGACGTCCTCGCGGTCGGGAAGTCCCAGGTGTTCCTTGGGCGTGACATAGCAGAGCATCGCGGTGCCGTACCAGCCGATCATCGCGGCGCCGATGGCGCTGGTGATGTGATCGTAGCCCGGCGCGATGTCGGTGGTGAGCGGGCCGAGGGTGTAGAAGGGAGCTTCCTTGCAGTACTTCAGCTGGAGCTCCATGTTCTCGCGAATCAGGTGCATGGGCACGTGGCCGGGTCCCTCGATCATGACTTGGCAGTCGTGCCGCCACGCTACGTCGGTCAGTTCCCCGAGCGTGCGCAACTCCGCGAGTTGCGCCTCGTCGTTGGCGTCGTGGATGGAACCCGGGCGCAGCCCATCGCCCAGCGAGAACGCGACATCGTAGGCCTTCATGATCTCGCAGGTTTCCTCGAAGTGCTCGTAGAGGAAACTCTCCCGGTGATGTGCCAAGCACCACTTCGCCATGATGGACCCGCCGCGCGATACGATCCCCGTCAGGCGATGCGCCGTCAGCGGAATGAAGGGCAGGCGCACGCCCGCGTGGATGGTGAAGTAGTCCACGCCCTGTTCTGCCTGTTCGATCAAGGTATCCCGGAAAATCTCCCAGGTGAGTTCCTCGGCGCGGCCGTCCACCTTTTCCAGGGCCTGGTAGATGGGCACGGTGCCGATGGGTACGGGGCTGTTACGCAGTATCCATTCGCGCGTCTCGTGGATGTCGCGGCCCGTGGACAGGTCCATGACCGTGTCAGCGCCCCAGCGAATGGCCCAGGTCATTTTGTCCACTTCCTCCGCAATGCCCGAAGTGACCGCGGAGTTGCCGATGTTGGCGTTGATTTTTACCAGGAAATTACGCCCGATCACCATCGGCTCGGATTCGGGATGGTTGATGTTCGCCGGAATGATGGCCCGTCCGCGGGCCACTTCCTCACGTACGAACTCCGGCGTTATCAGCGAAGGCAAGCGCGCCCCCAGTGACTCGCCCGGGTGCTGCCGTAGCAACAGTTCAGAGAGACCTTCCCGGTGCTGGTTCTCGCGCAGGGCGACGAATTCCATCTCAGATGTGACGATGCCCGAGCGAGCGTAGTGCATCTGGGTGACGTTGGCCCCGGCGCGCGCGCGTCGCGGGCTTCGCGCCAAACGAAAGCGCAACTCCGCGAGGCGCGGGTCCGCGAGCCGGTCCAGACCGAAGCGCGAACTCGGACCAGCCAGTTCCTCGCAGTCGCCCCGCTCGCGGATCCAGGGCAGACGCAGCCCCTGAAGGCCCGCGCGTATATCTATCTGGGCGGTGGGGTCCGTGTAGGGACCCGAGGTGTCGTAGACGCAGAGCGGCGGGTTGGTTTCGGTGCCGCTGCGCGTCGCGGTATCCGCTTGGCTGATTTCTCGCAGGGGGACGCGAAGGTCGGGGCGGGAGCCTTGGACGTAAATCTTCCGCGAGCCCGGGAGGGGTTTGACGGTGTTTTCGTCCACCTGCGCCGTGGCGGCAAGGAATCGGGGGTTGGCAACCATTGCGATACTCCAGATTGGGACGATAGTGGAGAAGACCGGTCGCCAGCACTAGGCGTTCCCCGGGGCGCGCAGGCTAGCGGCCGCGGCGGGTCCTTGGGGGCTGTTGTCTGGCCATCGTGGTCAGTCTCCGGGGCGGAAGCCCGGCCCCGTGCGGGTTCTCGAGGGGCCTGCCTGCTCCCACGTCGGGCTGTGAACGTAATGGAATTGTGTGATAATTTCAAGCTGATAATTTTTTCGCCTTTGCCGAACAGCCCCCATGGACCTAGAGCGTGCACGCCTGAACATGGTGGAGAGTCAGATCCGAACCTGGGACGTACTCGACGACCGGGTCCTGGAGGCCGTGCGGTTGGTGCGGCGCGAGGCCTTCGTGCCTGATGCTCACCGCGGCATCGCTTTCGCCGATCTGGAAATCCCGCTGGGCCACGGGGAGGTCATGCTCACGCCAAAGCTGGAGGCGCGCCTGCTGCAGGAACTCTCGCTGACCGGCGCTGAGCGCGTCCTGGAAGTGGGAACGGGCAGCGGCTACATGACGGCCTTGCTCGCTCGGTTCAGTGCCCACGTCGTGAGTGTGGACATCCACGCGGACTTCCTGGAGCGCGCGGCCACGCGCTTGGCTGCCGAGGGGATTACGAACATCACCCTCGAGCATGGAAATGCCGCGGCCGGCTGGGCTGCTCGAGCGCCCTTCGATGCCATAGTCCTCACGGGCTCGGTCCCCGTCCTACCGGCGCCATTGGTCGATCAGTTGCGCGCGGGTGGCCGCCTCATCGCCGTGGTGGGCGAGGCGCCGGCCATGACGGCGTGGCTGTGTTCCCGGCTCGCTGATGGCCAGACCACGCGCAACGGCCTCTTCGATACCTGCATCGCGCCCCTCGTGGGCGCTCCGCAGCCGGAACGTTTTGTATTCTGAGGCGCACCGTCGACCCGCTCCCGGGACCTAAGACCCGAGCGCATGCGGGCTCGTCACCGGGCACGCTGGAACCGCGGGCGCGCCTAGCCCAGCAAGAGAATCCCATGAAAACAAACACTGCCAAACCACTTTTCATCCTCGCCTGCCTGGCGGCTGCCTCGGCCACCGCCGCTGCGGAGGATCTCCTGAGCGTCTACCGCGACGCGGTGAAATCCGATGCGGCCTACCTGGGTGCACAGGCGACGTTCCAGGGGGCGCAGGAGCGGGTGCCGCAGGCGCGGGCGCTGGGCCGCCCGAGCGTGACGCTCACGGGTAACGCGGGGCTGAACCG
>JANXRW010000156.1 GCA_025356655.1 Betaproteobacteria bacterium
GTCCGTGGCCCTGTTCCGCTACGGCCTGATCGCCGAGTTCGCCCAGTTGCCGCCCAACAGCCCCGGGCTGTATGCCAGGTTCCAGCGCAAGGCAGGGCTCACCTACACCATCCCCGGCAGCACCCGCACCCGGGTGGCCGCAGAGACCCTGCGCGATTGGCTCAAGGCCTACCGCCGTGGCGGCTTCGATGCGCTGCTGCCGAAGGCGCGCGCCGACCGCGGCCAGTCCCGGGCGCTGCCCGCGCTGCTCGCCGACGCCCTGATCAGCCTCAAGGAGGAGTCCCCGCAGCTGTCCATCCCGATCCCCATCCCCATCCGCACCGCCATCGAGCGCGGCCTGTGCACCGAGCCCCCACCACGCGCCACCGTGCACCGGCTGTTGAGCCGCGCGGACCTGATGCGCAAGGGCCCCGCCGAACCCTCCGGCCAGGACCGACGGCGCTTCGCCCTCGTCCGCGCCGGCGAGCTGTGGATGGTAGAGTCGGCGACTGGCGGGGTAGCGGTAGGTACAAGCATCTCTGTTGACCGCCCCTTTCGGCTTGGCGGTGCCCCACTAGCCGAGCACCCTGGGCCCGTTTCCAGTGGCCTCTCATCGAACCCGGCGTGCCGCTCGGCACCGGGCTCTCGGACAAGGACTCATGCCGTCGCCCTCGACGGGTTGCGTGGTCTGCGAGGAAGGCAAACGAGCCCCAAGCGCTCGTACAGGTATTCGTCCGGGTAGCGTGCCGTACCCCAGCTGGCATCCTTGTGTTTCCAGCACAACCACCGGCGTAGCCTGCCCTTGGCGTATAGGTCCAACGCGCGGTACGCCTTGCCGACCGAGCCAATACAGAAATAGTTGGCCCAGCCCTCGAGCGAGCGGTTGATCCTACCCACCACGATCTCGGGATCCTGCCATGTGGTCCGGGGAGCGGTTAGCTCGTGTACCGCGGCCACTGCGCGCTAGATGCTCTTGCGCGAGGGCTGCAGCCCGAGATAGGGCCGGCCGGTCCGGATCCAATACTGCAGGCTGAAGTTGTTGCCAAAGAAGTCGAAAGTCTCGCCCGGTGGGCAGCAGATGACCAGATCGTCGGCGTACGTCACGACCTTGCCGTAGCGATCCTCCGAGCCACGCTGCTGCAACGCCAATACAAGCCGGCGCATGTACAGATTAGCCAGCAACGGTGATAGCGGGGAGCCCTTCGGAACGCCGCGTCGTTGATCTCGACTCTCGGTGGTCATTCGTTGGCGGCCCTCGGCCTCCGTCTCCTGTACCGGGCCTTCCAACCACATCTTTATCAAACGCAGCAGGCGCTGGTCTACTACCCGGCGCGCCACCGAGCGCATGAGTTCCGGATGCGACAGGCTGCCAAAGTAATCCGCAAGGTCGGCGTCTACCACCTGTCACCGACCAATGCGAGTCAGTCGAATGACTTCCTTGGTCGCGCCGTGGGCGCTGCGCTGCGGCCGGTACCGGCGCCCGTCCTTCCATACTGAGCAAGGCCAGAGAGCACGCGCAGCGATCCGCGCGCCGGTGGCGCTGCTCGCCACTAAGGTTCCGCTCCCACGCCGCAGCAAAGCGCTTGGGCCGCCGCGCGCCCGCAACGCAAGCTCGCTCGGGTCGAGGGTCTGTCACGCCACCAGAGTGGCGCCCGGCCGTGGCCACGCGGCGGTCGGCGCCGGGCGCGGGGCCTTGTCAAGAGCGAACCTGTCTCAGCTGGATAGCAGGGCCCGCCAGCGCTCCGAGCGCTGAGCCCAGTGACGCTTTGTGGGCCGGCGAGAAACAGCAAGCTCTTTGGCAACAACATTGAGAACGTCACCAACGCGCGGGCACGCAAGCGGACCGGCTGGGCACGAACGCGCGCAGGTGAGCCGCTTGGCGTGAGACGGGTGCGCCGCCGGGCCAACGCCATGAGCGCGAGGCCGTTGCCAGGAGCGGCGGCAGGGCCGGCTCCGGCACTACCGCTCTCCGCCTGGCCAAGGTCAAGTAGGCCGAAGCCTCGCCCCGCCCTCCCTGCCCGGGCCCTCTGGAAACCATGCCGCGCAGATACTCACCTCGGCACGGCGGTCCTCCCCAGCCCACGCGCGGCCCGTCCGTTATCGGGGCAGCCCCAGGCCGTGCGGACCGAAGCGCTCCAGTAGCGCGTCCATGCGCTGCTCCAAGTCCGCTAGGCTGGGATTCCCCTCTCGGACGTAGGCAACGAGGGGCAGCAGGTCTGCGGCCGTGGGGTCCGGCCGCCAGGCAATCTGCGGGGCCGCGCTGTGGCACACGCCGTAGCAGTGGGATCCCTCGGGCTCCCAGTGCCAGCTGCCCGTATAGACGGTGAGGTAGAGCAGTTTTGCTTCGGCTTGGCTAAGGCCCTCGGCCAGAGCCGCATCGGGGAGGAGGCGGTGCACGTCCCGCCAGGGCAGCATCCGCTGCAGACTGAAATAGCCGTGCACGGCCGCCGCCCGCCGATACGCCTCCGCTGCGGGAAGCCCCGGTAGGACGCGAAGGGGGCGGGGAACGGTCTGGTCGTCGAGAATCCCGCCCGCGGGAACGGACCAACGCCGCCCAACGGAATCCTGGAACTCTAGTGCGCGGATCAGGCGCAACTGGTGCTCGTGCTGGGGGTCGTCCAGAACCTCCATCTCCAGTCGCCCGAGGAACCGGCCACCTTCGGCGCAGACGCCTGAGACGATGAAAAAGCCGCTGGCCAGCAGGAGACAAAAGATCCGCATCGGGTACTTCCGGACTCCCGCCCCCCCTAGCGACGGTCGAGGGCGGGTATCAGTGAACCAGCAAAAACCGCCACGAATCGGGTGCGTGCCCTACAGGCGAACGACTGCCTAATCGTCGGCGTCCTTGGCCGGCACGCCCTCAGGTGCGGCCGAGCGCGCAATCTGGACCCACTGCTCGAGGGCGCAGTTCGTGTTGTACGCAATCGGCGCGCCGTCGCTCACAACCACCGCCCGGAGTTGCGTCCCGCGCGTGAGCATGGCCACGGTCATGTCATAGTGGTTCCCGCTGAAGGCACCGAGGAAACCGATCCGCACCAGCGCCGACCCCGCCGCCGCGTATTGAGCCTGGCGATCCCACGGGGCCTGCACCCGGTCCGCCGCATAAAAACGCGCGCTCGGGTGGTAACAGCGCAGTACCCCTTTAAAGAAATCGGCAAAGCTGTCGGCGGCCGCGATCTGTGCCAGAGCGGATCCTTTTTCGAGGGCTGCGCGAACGGCCGCGGGCTTGTCCGGCGAGTCCCCGGCGCTCTGTTTCGGGTCGCTAAGCAGCAATTGCAGAATAAGCAACATCGGATCCAAAATATACTCCTGCACGCCGAACGAGACCCCGGGGAGCGGCTGCGCTCAAGATCGACCAGACACCCTTGACGGACACAGCTCGCTGGTGCAACAAAGCACCCGGCAACGCCCGAGCGCACCGGCGGCCGGCTCAGTACCAGCCGAGCTTCCGTTAGTCGAAATAATTTGTCATTCGCCCAATAGTTTCTCATACATTTCCCCTCGGGTCGCCTGCTTACCCGGCGCTCTTGCGCAATCCCAGTCTCAGCTCTAGCGACCTCAGCGGGGGACGGGGCCGCCTACGAGCCCAGGTCTGCCAACGGGTGATCCTCCGCCGTCCAGGGACTCTCGAAGAAGCCATCGATCCACTCTGGACTCACTGCCTCGATACGAGCGGGCGACCAGCGCGGGTTGCGGTCCTTGTCGATCAGAAGCGCGCGTATGCCCTCCGATAGATCCGGGCGAACACCACAGGTGAGCGAGGCGGCGAATTCGGCACGGAACACCTGCGCGAGGGACTGGTGCCGCAGACGGCGCTGCAGGGCGATGGACAGCGCTGCCGTGGTGGGCGAACCCGCGCTTAGGGTGGCCGCCGCGCGCTGCAGCCAGGCATCTTCGCTGCGTAGGCCCACGAGACAATTGACCAGTTCCACCGGATCCTCGACGCGGCAGAGGCGGTGAATGAGATCCACATTGCGGCGCAGGGGCCCCGGCGCCGGCGCCTCCGACTCGAAACCCTGCAGCAGGCGGGTGAGCGCTGCGGCGTTGCGCTCGCTATCCCGCCCCCAGGCATGAGTCCCCAAGGCGCCCAGCACGTCGGCCTTTCGCGCGTGAGCTATAGAGAAATCCGCCAGGCCCGCAAAAATCGCATCGCCGGCGTCCAGTTGGGCGGCCGTGAGCGCCAAAAAAAGCCCGGTGTTTCCCGGGGCGCGGCCCAGGAACCAACTCCCCCCCACGTCGGCGTAGAGCCCGATGCTGATCTCCGGCATAGCCACCTTGGCGTGCTCAGTCACTACCCGGTGGCTCGCCCCCACCATCAGGCCGACCCCGCCCCCCATCACCACCCCGTGCCCCCAGACCAGCACGGGCTTCGGGTAGGTGTGGATGGCATAGTCCAGCCGATATTCGCGGCAGAAGAAGGCCAATGCATAGTCGTTGCCGCGGATGTCCTGCGCGCAGTCCGACGCTCGGTGTTCTGCCATCGACCGATGCATGCGGCGCAGATCGGCGCCGGCGCAGAAGGCACGCTCGCCCGCGCCTTCAATGAGCACGATGGCGATATCCGGATCCTTTGCCCAGGCAGCCATGTGGCCTGCCAGCAGGTCGATCATCTCGAGGGTCAAGGCATTGAGTGCCTTCTCGGCGTTCAATTGGGCCACGGCGATGCGTGGGCCACCGACGGTGGCGATTTCCCAGGTCTTGATTACAGATTCCTCAGGCGGGGTCATAGCGGCAGTTGTCTCGCGCGTTCAGGTGAGTTGGACGGGTTAGGGTGTCCATTGTAGCGGCGGCGCAGGAGCGATTCCGGCAGCCCTCGGTGCGGCCGCGTGCCTCCCCCTCGGAGACAGCCGTGATCAGCCATCGCCGCGCCAATCCGCTGAGCGCGCTGTTGTTCGTCGCAGGACTTGCCGCCAGCAGCAACGCCTCGGCGGCCATTGGACTGGAGGCATTCGAATTTACCGGAACCTGCACCGACTGCCTTGATGCAGGGAGCCCGCAAATCCACGCGAAGCTATTTGTCATCAAGGGATCCGGCCCCACGCTCAGTACAGAGAACTTCTGGCGCTTCAGTTAGCGGGGCACCCCGAGGGGCGCAGCTTTTAGCATCGGGCACCTCCCGCCGGGGTCCCTTCAACGTGTCCGGAACGCGTCCCGCGGGGCTCCGGGCCCACTCCGGCCGAGATCTTCATCGATGCTTCCCCGGACCGGGTCTTGCCCGAACTTGACAGCAACGGCCCGGACGCCTTCGCCGGATAGTGGTGCGTCGACCTGCCACCCGCAGACGGGGGGTACAACGGCCTCTGGCGCGCGGCGCAGGCCCCTGAGCCGGGCCCGCGGGCCTTTGCGCGCCGCCGCAGCTAAGTGCCAGGGCCCGCAAAGGGCTCGCTCGCGGGACGGGAGGGTTACCGAATCACCCATCGTCAAAGCCTGGGCCCCGTCCACCTCACCCTGGTGCGGGACCCGCTCCTGTCGGGCAATGGCATCATCCGCTGGGAAGGCCATCTGGAAGCGGATCACCGACGCCGAGCGATCGTCGAAGCCGGCACCGTGGCCGGACAGGGCGCTAGCCCTGCCCTTTCCCCACAAGTTTCACGAATCCTCCTGGGGATGCCGCAGGGCGTAGCCCTGGCACATCGCCTGGAGGTAAGTGTAGCCGTGCCACATGACCTGATGCCCGGGCGGTGGATTGTTGCTCCGGCCCAGG
>JANXRW010000019.1 GCA_025356655.1 Betaproteobacteria bacterium
CCGTGGTGATCGGTCCAGTCCAGGCACTCACAGACCTGGCGCGCCACCGCCCCGCGGGTAAGATGGGGCTGGCTACCCACCCGAATCGCGGATGCGCAGGATCAGTTCATCGGTGAAATCGTGGCGGGTGACGACCATGGATCGAACAATAGCGGGAAAACACCAACTTGTCCAGTGTGTGCACTAGTCAGATCCGCTAGAGGGCGCCCGGGTGCTGGAATTCGGCTGCAACACCGGATCCTCGGCCATTGTACTGGCCACCTTGGGTGCCGAGGTTCACGGCGTGGACATCAGTGCAGAACTCATCGAGGTGACCCGCCTCAATGCCGAGCGTTACGGACTGGCCGACAGGATTCACGCCCACCACGTGCCGGACACCCGGCACTTGCCTTTCCCCGATGGGCACTTCGACATTGTGAGTTGCGTGAGCGTGCTGGAATACGTGCCCGAGGAGATCCTCGACGCCGTGATGAAGGAGATGGATCGTGTCCTCAAGGTCGGTGGCGTGATGCATGTCGGGGGAACGAGCAATCGCCTGCTGCCACGCGAGAATCACAGCCGGCGATGGTTCATCCACTATCTCCCGCGCTGGGTCACGGGAAACGCACGCATCGAGCGCGGGGTCGCCCCTTGGCGAGTTCGCTTCGGGTTCGGCCCGCACTATCTGAATGTCGATCGGCTCGACGGCGGCAAGGCCTACCTCACTGCGCGCGCCGCCATGGGCAGCAAGGGTTGGAAAATGTCAGCCTTCCGGGCCATCAACGCGCTGGTGCAGGCGGTGGGCCTCACTCCCGGCTACTTCACGCCCAGCCTTTCCATGACCCTGCGCAAGCTCCCCACGTCCTCGGCGCCCTAGGCGCCCGACGCCCTTCTTCCGCCGGGCATGAAGGTTTTCGGGAGCGTCCCAAGGCAAAGCCCTGGAGGCTGTCGGGTTGCTCTGGGCGGGGCAAGCGATCTCGGCCCCGATCCGGACCGCTCGCCAAGCGCGCGTCGCCATCCTCGTAGCCGAGCCTCTCCCTGGAACGGGCATCCGGCCCAGGCGGTCGGGCCCACTGAGCGCATGGCAGGGCCTCGGGCGCAGCGCACCCGGCCGTGCGTCGCCTTGCTCGAGGCCCTCACCAGCTTACCAGCGCTGCAAGGTGCGCACGTCGATCCCAGGCACTTCACAGGCCTGGCGCAACCGAGCACCGGCACGACGCGCCACATCTATCTCACGGGCTAAACTCTGGCGATCCTCGAGGACAATCATTCGTTCTCGCCCTTGTTGAAGATCGCCGCGGTTTTTTTTGACAGCACCAGCAGGGCCGCTGTCTCCGCCAGCGCCTTCTCCTTGCGCCGCAGTTCCCCTTCCAACTCCCTGATCCTGTGCCTGCCGTGCTTGGTCCGCTGTGGCGTTTCCCGTGCTCCCTCCGGTTAGGCCAGCGCTTCCCTCGCATGCTGGCGCCACTTTGCTAACTCCTGCGGAAACACCCCATTGGCGCGGCACCAGGCATTGCGCGCCGTCTCGCCCATGCTTTCGGTACTGAGAACGGCATCGAAGCGCGCTGCACCCGTCCACACCTTCTGCCGTGAGGGCTCGGACAGCGCGTCGGACAACCACCGCTCAATCGTCTGCGCGCCGACGCCCAACTCTCGCGCCACCACGTCCACAGCGGCACGCTCCGGCGGCAACAACCGAGCCACCGCTCTATCCCTGAATTCCTTTCCGTATCTGGCCAACTCGTTCTCCTCATCATCGCCCCCAGTTCTTCGATTCTACCGGGACGACAAGCACTCTGACACAGGGGGCCTTCCTTTTGGCCTTGCCCAGCATCCGGGAGAGCCCCGCCGTGGCCGCAGCGACGGGGATTTTTGCGACCCGGTTTGCTGCCCATGGAAAGTGCCCAGTGGTGCGGGTCGCTGGCTTCGGCGCTCGCCGGGGTCACGGGCAGCGTGCATGGTCCTGCCCGGGCCCGACGCGCCGCGTCGCGGGCGAATCGATGATGCTAGGCTAAGGGCTGGCGACTGGGGTGGTCCCGGGGGATGGGGAGGCGATGAGCATGTGGCGTTCGGCGGGGTTCGTGTTCGGAGCCGGGTTGCTGGCGGCGTTATTGGGCGGGCCGGCAAGGGCGGCCGGCAGCGGGGAGTTGACGCTCATCCACATGGGTGACCTGCACGGCCACCTGCTACCTCGGGCCAGCGTGCACGGCGACGCCCAGGGGCGAAGCTTAGGGGGCGTGGCGCGCCTGTACACCCGGATCCAGGAGATTCGCGCGCGCGAGCCCAACACCTTGCTGGTGAACAGCGGCGACACGGTTCAGGGATCCGCGGAGGCGCTTTTCACGCGGGGCGAAGCCATGGTCGAGGTGCTGAACCACTTCGGCATCGACGCCTTCAATCCCGGCAACTGGGACTACGTGTACGGCAGCCGGCGATTCGTGGAACTCTTCGCGGGGAACAAGCCGCTGGCGAACTGGAATGCCATCGCGGCCAACCTCTATTACGTGACCACCGACGCCGACGCGCAATCGCCCTTCGCCGCGCTGGGCGGCCGGCGCGTCCTGCCGCCGTACCTGATCCGCCAATTCCAGGGGTTCCGGGTGGGCATCCTGGGACTCACCAGCGATCGGGGCCCCACCCTGGTGGGGCGGCAGGTCACCCGGGGGCTTTTGCTCTCCCGCGGGGAAGCCGAACTCGGCGAATTCATCGCGGTGCTGCGCAAGCAGGAGAAGGTGGACCTGCTGGTACTGGCCTCGGAACTCGGCCTCGCCAACAACGTCCGCCTCGCCCGGCGCTACCCGGGCATCGACGTGATCCTTTCCTCGGACATGCATGAGCAAACCCGCCAGCCGGTGCTCACCGAGAGCGGTACGCTGGTGGTCGAGGAGGGCCAGGACGGCACGCTCCTGGGAGAGTTGAACCTATCCATCCGCGAGGGCCGCGTGGAGAAATGGCGCTGGCGGTCCCACCTGATGGACGAATCCGTCGTGGAGGACCCCGCCATCGCGCAGGCCGTAGCCAGGGCCCGGGCCCCCTTCGTGGCAGGTCCGGATTTCCGGGTACAGACCAATCCCATTAACGGAGCCCGGCTCCTGCGCCCCATCGACACCGTCGTTGGCTACACGCGCGTACCGCTGTACCGTGGGGCCGACTCGGGGCAGGACATCCCCGGGGTGGTCGAGGCGACCTCCCACGACTTCCTGGCCGATGCCTTCCGCAGCGTGGCCCGCTCCGACCTCGCCGCAATACGGGGTTTTCGGTATGGCACCGAGGTCGCTCCCGGCCCCATCCGGCTGGAAGACCTCTATCACTACCTGCCCATCGGGGCGCAGATCGCTGTTGCCCAGACGCAGGGCCGCTGGTTCAAGCGTCACCTGGAAACCATGGCCGAGGGGTGCCTGGACCCCAATCCGGCCCTGTGGACCGGCGGGTGGCTCTTCGCCTACAGCGGCCTCACACTGGATCTAGATCCATACCGGGCCACAGGCCTGCGCTTCTCGAACATCCGCGTGGGCAGCAAGCCCCTGGCGGCCGACGCGGTCTACTCCCACGCGGGATACTGGTACGCCGACGAGCCGGATCAAATCGCCGGCTGCGACTGCCCCAAGCTCCCGGGAACTTCCGTCATGGTCCTTCGCGCCGAAGATGGCTCGACCCTGGACGCCACCGACGTGGTTCTGCGCTACCTGGATTCACTTCCCGAGCGCACCGTGGCCCCAGGTATGCCGCGCATCCACCTGCTCCAACCGCTGCCAGCGCCTTTGTTCGGATTCCCCGAAATCCAGCCCCTGCAAGGAGCCAGCCACAGGTGATGAGGATTTCACAGCACGCCCCCCCGACCGACAGCCCGAAGCAGGTCGAAGGCTCGATTCCGGCTAAAGGCTTGATTCGCCCCATCGGAGCACAGCGGCGGGCGCGCAGCAGCGCGGCGCCGATTGCCCCGGGCGGGACGGAACCAGCCTCTGGTCCCGCCCGGAGCAAGGGCCGTGTCCAAGGGAATGGAGTGGGGCTCCGGCTCCAAAAAAGCGTGGGACGTTACACCACCCATCGGACCCGGGCGATAGTCAAGGTGCGCTCGTTCTCGATGTCGGGCCGATTTGCAGCCTCCTGCCGGATTACCTGTCGAAGCTCGCCGCGGCCCTGGGCTCTCCGGGGCTGAGGGGCGCCAAGCCAGCGGGTCTATCGATGGAGCGGCCGTCGCGTTTCGAGTTTCCCATCAACTCGGAAACCGCAAAGAATCTCGGCGCTGCGTTCCCGGAGTCAACACGATTGCGCGTCGACCAGGTGATCGCCAATACCGTAGGTCTTGCGGGCACCTTCGGCCAACGCCTCGCTGGCGCTGGGTGAGGGGTCTCGATGCCAGGGTTGGCGTCTGGGCATTGGCGTCTGGGCGTTGGCACCCCAGGGCAGGCTCCGGAGACGGTCGTCGGGCCCCGGGGTGTCCGGTGCCGCTCAGACGTTGAGCCGCGCCAAGAACAACTGCCGCAGGTGGCGGTACCACTGAGCGCCCAACGGTTCCACGCCATGGTCGAAGCGCACATAGGCGTGGCCGCCGATACCGGGCGCTTTGGGTTGGGATGGCAGTTCCAGATCCACCTGAAAAAATCGCTGCAGTGAGCGGTGCCCTTCCGGGTCGTTGGGATCGGGCGGCAGCGGACCACCGCCCTGCGTACCGAGCGCCGGGCTCGGCAGTTCGTCGCCGGCGGCGGGCACGATGCGCGCCAGGCGTGCGGTGCGTACCTGACCGAGATCCTCGGCCAATCGCACCTGCACGCCCTCGGTCCCTCCGCGCACCAAATCGATGTCCTGCTGGGTGACCACGGCACGAACCGTCACCTGATCCGGCCGTACCACGTGCGCCACCACTTGGCCCTTGCGCAGGAAACGCCCGGGGAGATCGGCGGCCTGAGGGAGTAGGAAGACCCCCGCTCGCCCTGCGTGTAGCGTGAGCTCCGCCAGGCGCTCCTCAGCATCGGCTAGGTTTTGCTGGGCGTAGCGCCGCTCCTCCGTGATGATCTGCGCCTTGACGCGATTGCTCGGCTGTTGCTCGCGCAGGCGGGCATCGAGTTCCCGCACCCGCCCCGCCAGGCTGGCAACCTCGGCCTCCAGGTCGCGATCCTCGCAGCGCACTAAAACCTGCCCCGGCTTGACCCAACTGCCATCGGCTGCCACTACCTCGGCGATGAAACCATCGGCGCGGGCCCGGACCAGGCCTTCCTCAGGCACCCAAACCACCCCTTCAGTCATGGTCCGCAGCGGCGCCGGCACCAGGGTGATCAGTACCATCGCGCTGCCCAGCAGCCCCAGGGTAACGGCAATGGCTCGCCGCCGGACCCGCCGCAGCCGCGGGCTACGGAACACGAACTTGCCGATCTTGAACACCGGTTGCACCAGCCATGCAAAAGCCGTTAGCGCTGCAAATATCAGCCCCAGAAGAAGTGAGCGCTCGCCTAAGAAGAACAGGATGGCGAGGATCACCAGCATCCGATAGAGGAAGGACCCCACGCTATAACCGATGAACCAGGCGCGCTCCCCGGGCGCGATCTGCGGCGGTTCCGCATCCTTTCGGCCGAAGGGGTAGCGCTCCCAGAGGTAGATCAAATACTGGGTCGCCCGGCCGCGCAGGTTGGGGATCTCCAGGTAGTCCATGAGCATGTAGTAGCCGTCGAAACGCAGCAGGGGGTTGGCATTGAAAATCACCGTACTCACCCCGGCGAGCAGCACCACGTTGTACATCAGGGCGCGAGCCGGGCCGGGCTCCAGCGCTAACCACAGGAACAGGGCAAAGGACGCCAGGAACACCTCGGCCGCCATGCCGGCCCCCCCTACCAGCACCCGCCGCCATTTGCTCCGAAAAGCCCAGGAAGAGGATGCATCCACGTAGGGGACCGGGGTGAGCACTAACATCATCACGCCCATCTCGTGCACCTCTCCCCCGAAGGCCTTGACCGCGAAGGCGTGGCCGAACTCGTGCCACAGCTTCACCATCGGAAAAACGAGCCACAGCAGCAGCAGATTCTCCGGGAGGAGGACCCGGTCGAGCATGTTGTGGCTCAACGCCTGCCAGTGGGTCGCCAACAGCACGCCCGCCGTGCCCACGACGGCCAGCCACAGCAACAACCCCCCCCATCCAAAAAATGGCCGCACCAGAGGCAGCAAGCCCACCAGCAGGCGCTCCGGATCATAGAGGGGGATCTGCCAGGAGAAGATGCTGAGCAGCTTGCCGCGCAGTGCGGCCTTGCGCTGCTTTTCGCCGCGCCGGAAGATCTCCGCCGTATCCGGCGGGACGTCGCACTGCAGGACGTCCGCTGTGTGCAGTTGCCCCAGCAGGCGGATCATCTCGTCTTGGGTGAGCGCATCGTCGCCCATGCGGTCCAAGCCCAGGTCCCAGATCTGCTGCACGGTGCGCTGCCCGTCCATCAACCCCATGACCAGGTGGGCGGGGGCGGTGAACCGGTGGAAGCGCTCCGAGGAGAGGTCCTGCAGGACGTACCAAGTCTCGCCCCGGTAGCGATGCCGGTGGATGCGCGCGTGGGAGCGCAGCCGCGGGGTCAGGCCGGCGACGCGGTACCAGGACGTGCTAAAAAGCGCTTCAGCCACGCATCCTCACGGCAGCCACTTCCACAGGGCGAGCCGGGCCCAGTCCACTACCTCGTGGCCCCAGATCCAGAGGTAGCGGCGCCGATCGATGGCAATCTTCGCGACGCCCTCCATGCCCGGTCGAAGCTGGGGCGTCGCCCCGTCCAGCCGGGCCTCGATCCGGAAGTAGTTACGCCCCTCGCGCGGCGTCGACACGGCCGTGAGCTTTTCCACCTCCAGGGCCACGGCGTCATGCGGGAATGCGGCCAGCCGCAGGAAGCCGCGTTGGCCCAGGCGCAGATCCTCCACGTCGCGCTCATCGACCTTAAGCACAACGCGGAAACTGCCCACGGGCGCAATCTCGAAGAGCACCGTACCGCGTTCCACCGGGGCGCCCAGCGACTGGGACAGGTCTCCGGAGACTACGACGCCATCGAAGGGTGCCACGAGGCGGGTTTTTTCCAGTTGGTCCTCGACCCGGGAGATCTGCGCGCGCGCCTGTTCGGCCTGTGCGCCCAGGATCTGCACCATGGCGGAATTGTGCTCGGCCATGGCCTGGCGCAGTTGGCGGGACTGTTCTTCCGCTTGGCTGGCGAGTTTCATGTGCTCGAGGCGCAGTTCGCGGTCATCGAGGCGGGCGAGCATTTGTCCCTTGTGCACGACGTCACCGGCGCGCGCTGGCGCCTCGCGGACATAGCCATTGAAGGGCGCCACGGCCGCCTGCTGCACGCGAGGTTCGAGGGTCGTGGGCGCCGCCACCCGATACTCGCCGCGCACCAGGGCGAGCAACAGGAACACCCCCACGATCACCAGCGTCAGCAGTTTAAGCCCCGGATGGTCAGGCCCAGCCAAATCCACCGCGCGCTCGCGCAGCCAGGCGGCCAACCGGGCGCCGAACCATTTGTTCTCCCGCCGCTGGGTCTCCAGCATGGGACCCGCGAGGCCCACCAAGGTCTCGAGCAGCATCTGGTCTGCGGCGGTGAAGACGCCCCCCGCGGCACGCTCCAGGGTAATGGCGCCGACCACCTGGCCCTTGGAGGCCAGCGGCACGGTCAGATTGACGTTGTCACCCTGCGCTCGCGCCAGGGCCTCATGGGCCCGGCTCACGACGGGCGTGCTCCCGGGCAGCGCTGGCCACGCCACGCTGGCCCCCTGGTCCATGGACTCGTCCATGGCGGCGGCAACGGTGCGCAGCAGGTTCGTTCGCTCGCGGAACTGCGCACTGTGGGATACCGCCTCCACCCGTGCCTGGCCATGATGCAGAAAGCCCAGGCAAACGCGCTCGCAGCCCAGTCGCGTCGCCAACTCCGTGGCCAGCGTTAATGCCGCCCCCGCAAAACGCGGCTGGGCGACCGCGGCGGCCAGCAGATCCAGCACACCGCGCATGCGCTCCTTGGCGGCAATCTCCAGCGCGGTCGCATCGCGATGCAACAGCAACTGCAGCCCGGCCGCTCCCCAGTGCAACTGCCGCAGGACGCCCTGGAGTTCGGCCTCCGAGCGCGCCGCCACATGCAGCACCACGACGCCGCCGACCTTGCCCCCCACATTAATGGGGTAGGCCACGTGATGCCCGGAATCGGGTGTCTCCGCACCCGACTGGACCAAGCCACGGCGCTCTTCGAGCGCACGCTGGGCCGCGCTGCTCAGGTAGGACATGTCGCGGCGGATGTCCGGCCACACCGCCGCCGGCACAAAGGTGTCGCCCGCAGGCGAGAGCAAGAGCACGAGCGCACCTTCCACGGCGGGAAGGAGCCGGCACTGAATGGCCAGCCAGCTCTGTGCGAACTCCTCGCTATCGGTCGTGCTGGCGAGCGTCGCCCACAGGGCCGCGTCGTGGGCGGACTCGTAGACCAGATTGGAGGACGCGCCGGGCGGGTCCCGGCGCGCCTCAGGTTCCGCGCTGGAGCTCATGGCGCCGGCGCCCTAACAGGCCTCGGACGGGCCGAGCGGATCAGGTGAGTTGGCCGTAACGGGTCTCGTATTCCTTGATCAAGCGATCCAGCAGGTCACGCAACCGCTTGGCTGCGAAGGGCGAGAGCACGATGCGGTGCTGCAATTCGATCTCGAAGGCCTCGGGCGTGCGCTCCCAGTCCTGGTTGAGGCCGAAGTTCAGAACGACCTCTTCACGCGTGCTGGTCACGTTGGCGAAGTTTGCGTAGCTGCTTTTCAGATGGGCAGTGTTCCAGTTCACCCGCGGGCTGGTGGCCTCGGCGGGGGGCGGGGTCAGCTCGACGGTGGCTTTCTCGGCCATGGTATCTCCTGGCAATTTCTTAAAAGGGGCGGCAACCGACGGGGCGGCGCAGGGACTTCGCCGCGCGCCGCAAAGCTTACTTCAGTTCGCCGTGACGCGTTTCATACTCCGACACGAGGCGCCCGAGCAATTGCTGGAGCCGCTTTGCCGCGAAGGGTGACAGGATGACGCGATGCTGTAGTTCGATCTCAACGGCCTGGGGCGTGCGCTCCCAGTCATGGTTGACACCGAAGTTCAGCACCACTTCTTCACGGGTGCTCGTCACGTTCGCAAAGTTCGCGTAGGTGCTTTTGAGGTGATCCGTCTTCCAATTCACCTTGGGGCTGGCCGCCGCCTCCGACGAGGCAGTGGTGGACGGAGAAATTTCTGGTTCAGCGCTTGCCATGGAATGACTCCTACTACTCTGTGATTAAAACGGTACCCGGGGCCGCGGACGGCTCCGGGGTACCGCAACAAACGTGCCGAGCGGTTCGCTAGCTGGCAAGAGGCCGCTTCACGGGGAGCGTGACAGGCAGCTGGAGGCGCAGGCTGGCGTTAGGCGCACGCTCCCCGTCGGTCTGCCCCAGGGCGGTGACAAAGTCCGTGACCCAGGCCGGCTGGCCTGACTGCGGCACCCCAACCGCCGGGAGACCCAGCTTCGGCAGTGCGGCGCTCCAGTCGATCACCGGCGCGGGGCTAGACACGGCTGGCGCTGCGGCAGGCAGGTATTGCGCAGCCGCAAGCAACTCCACGCTCGCCTGCGACAGCGCCGGCTGCGGCGTCCCGAAGCCCGCCGAGAGCACCGTGAGCACCCCGTCCGAGGCGTCTTTACCCACCACCGGATCCGGCGACAGGGTCAGATTCCCGTCATTGAGCAGCGCCCACTGCAGGTCCAAGGCTTGCGCCCCGGCCCTGGCCGTGGGCAGGACCTGGAAGTCCACCAGCAGGATCGACCCCGAACCCGCACCCCGCGGATCGCGCCGCGACAGGTCTGCCGTCACCAGACCCGGTTGCGTCGCATCAGCCAGCAGCGTGAAATCCCCGGTGAGGGACCCCAATCGGATGGCCACCACCTTCAGCGACCCGGCGTCATAGCCGAGCCGCAGTTGCGCCGAGGCCAGGTCCGTGGCGTTGTCCAGGTTGACCGGTACCGTCACCACCTGCCCAGGCGCGGCGGACAGCCCCTGCGGCAGGCTGAGCGTCGGGTCCGCGCCGCCGGCCCTAATGATCGGAGCAAGCGCACTGGACCCGGTGCCCGCAGCCGTCGGGGCGAACCCGAGTGCACCGGGAAGCACCGTCGAAGTGCCCGCCTCGATGCGCAGCGTCTCGGCAGTCACCAGCAGCCCGTGCGCGGCTCCGGTGGCCAACCCCACGAACTCCAGTCGATCGCCCGTGGCCGCCACTTCGGCTGCCACCTTGCCGCCGAGACCGCTTTGCAGCAGCAGGCTCTCCAGATCCAGCGCGAGGTCCTTCAGGCTGTGGTTGGTTGCAGTCATCTCCGGGGTGAGCTCGAAGCTGATGGGCGCGGCCCCGTCCACGGTCACGCCAAAGACCGCGCTCGAACGCAGCAAGGCGACGTTGAGCAGACCACCGGTTGCCGTCGTCGCCTCGGGCGCAAGGATGATGGGCGCGGTGGTCGGCAGGGGCGCGAAGAAGGGCAGGCTGTGGGACACCAGTTGCTTTTGCATGTTCACCGTGTCGGTGGTGGACAGCGCGCCGTCCGTGCTGACGTCACCCACGATCGTGGGATCGATCAGCGGGAAGGCGGCGAAGCCCGAATCCACCCGCGCCACCACCCGGGCCATCATGGCCGCGTCGATGGAACTGTAGCCGTCGTTGCCGCTGGCATCCCCCAACAGCGCCACCACCTGCAGGCCGTCATCGGCCACCCCGCCGGCCGCGCCGTTGATTTGCAGCCCGGTGATGTCCAGGATCTGCTTGGACTTGTAGGCAGCCGTCACGGGCACACGGGCGTCGAGATTCACCAGCGCCGTCTTCAGGTCCGTCAGGCCGTGCAGCCCCGAAACCGTGACCCGCACCAAACCTGCCGTGGAAATATCCAGCGACAGCTTGGCATCCGCGTTGACCTTGCTGCTAAGCGCGCCGCCGCTCACCACCAGCAGGGACGGGTCGTAGTGCAGGACGAAGGACACCGAATTGACCGTCGAGCCACCCGTCAGGGAGACCGGCAGGCCGTTGCGGTTCGCGGGTAGGTTCACCGCCTGACCGGGGGCTCGGGCGAAGTCCGACACGCTGATCACGGGTCCGGTGGGGGCCGCGACGAATGCCCCCTGGTAGCTGTCCCCGTTCACGTCGTCGCCGTTACCGTCCAATGAGCGTCCCGAGAGGTCCTTGAATGCCTTTGCACCGCTCGACAAGGTGACGCTATAGGTGCCCGCCGCCAAGGGCGAACCGGTCTTGATAAAGGTGAAGCCGGTGTGATCCGCATCCAGGACCAGTGAGCCGTGGACGCTTCCCGACGGGCCCACCACCCGTACGTCAGCCGCACCCAGGCCGCCGTTGGGCGCGAACAGCCCGTCATAGAGGTTGATGACAGAGGCGTCGAAGGCTTGGTTGAAGCTCACGTGGAAGCCCGTGTCGGTCTGCCGAAGCTGCGTGACCTCCAGGAAGCCGTGGCGTACCTGCACCGTCTGCGACGCGGATCCCGTCAACCCCTCGTCCGTGGTGGCTGTTGCCTGCACCTGCAGGTTAGCCCCCCCTTGGCTGGCAAAGACATGGCTCACCGAGGACAGGTTGCCCTGCACCGCCTGCACCGTGCCATCGCCCCAGTTGATGCTCCAGCCCGTCACGGGATCGTTATCCGGGTCGGCTTCGGCCAGGTTCAAGGTGTAGGCTCGGCCTGCCACGACACGGGCTTCACCGCTCACCGTCACAACGGGAACAGCCTCGGCTACGGCGTTGACCAGGGTTGCGGCACCCGTGCTCGCCCCTGCATCGCTGGGCTTCACCGTCACCTGCACGTTGAAGTTGCCCCCCTCGCGGTAGGTATGAGCTCCCGCCACGGTCCCGGCCCCATTCAACTCGGTGACCGTGCCCGCCGTAACGGTGCCATCACCCCAGTCGATGGTGGCGGTATGGGACACCCCTCCAGCGACCAGACCATCGGTGAAGGTGGCGAGCGACTGGTAACTGGCGGCGACGCCTTCTGCACCCCCCTTGGCCGTGCCCTGGGTAACCACCAGGCCACTGCCCACGTGGACGCCGAGGGTCGCGCTTGCACGGGTTACCTCGCCGGTCGTCGCCGTGGCTTGGATACTCAAGTCCGCCCCGGCGCTGCTCTTGCCGTAGACGTGGGAGACACCGCTCACGCCACCGTCGAGGACCTGGGTAGAGCCGTCGCCCCAGGTGATGGTCCAGCCCGCGATCGGATCGTTGTCCGGATCGGTCGCGCCCAGGTTGATGGTGTAGACCCGCCCGGCAGTCGCCGTCGCGTCGCCGGAGAGCGACACGGAGGGCTGTGCCTCGGCGACGGCGACGACGGTGTTGGCGCTAACCTGGATGCCGTCAAAGCCCGTCACGGTGACCGAGGTGTTGTAGTCGCCCCCTTCCCGATAGGTGTGGGTGCCAACAACGAGCCCCTGTCCCTGGCCCACCACGATGGAGCCCGCGGAAATCGTTCCGTCGCCCCAGTTGATGACCGCCGTGTGGCGGCTGGGATCGAGTCCGGCGTCAGTAAAAGTCGCCAGGGTAAAGTCTGTCGAGGCGCCTTCCTGGGTCGCCTGGGCCGGCGCAGCGGCCACCTGCAGGCCGGCCTGCACGGTCACCTGCAACTGGCTGCTACCGCCCTGGCCTTCGACGTCGGTCACTTGGGCCTCAATGAGCAGTGTCTGGCCGGCGAAGTCGGTCGAGTACACGTGGCTCAGCGTGGAGACATCGCCGTCGACCTGTGTGGTCGTGTTGTCACCCCACTGCACCACCCAGCCCCTGACCGCGTCGTTATCCACTTCGGCTTGCGTAAGTGCCAAGGTGAACGCGCGTCCGGCCACGACGTTGCCATCGGTGCCGATCTGGGCCACTGGCGTTCCCTCGTCGACCTTGACGCTGTCGGCGCCCTGGTCCGAACGACCGTCGTTCGCCACCACCGCCACCACCGGAGCGTAGGTACCCGCCTCGGCGTAGTAGTGGTCGGCGATCACATCCACCCGAGCGTTGGGCAGGAAGTCGTAATTGAGAACACTCTGGGTGCCGTCGCCCCACTGAATCGTCGCCGTGTACGTGCTGCCCTCGCCAAAGGAGTCGGTGATACTTCCCAGGTGGAACGTCGACGTACCCTCGTCCACCGCGTCGAGCGAACCCGCCGCGTGGAATTGCAGGCCACTGTCCACGTGTACCGCCTGCGTCGAGGAACCCTGGGTTCCTTCCGGTGTAACGGCCGTGGCGGAAATCACCAAGTCCTGGCCAGCGAAGCGCTTGTCGTAAACGTGGGACAGTTCCACCGGGTTGGCCGCAGGTTGCTGCTGCTCCGGCCCAATGGGCCCGTCGACAGTGGAGGTGGTGCCATCCCCCCAGTTCACCATCCACTGCTTCACGGGATCCTGGTCAGGGTCCGTCGCGCCCAGGCTGATGGTGTAGACCAAGCCCGGGACTGCGTGCGAGGGTGCGGTGACGAATTGCACCGAAGGGGGCGCATCAGCCACGTTGAGGCTTAGCGCCCCGGAAACACTCGCGCCGTCCTTGTCCGTCAAGGTGACCGTCGCGTGGTAGTTCCCGGCCTCCAGGTAGGTGTGCGTCCCGGATACCGTGCCCTGCCCGTTGCTCTCGGTGATCAGACCGGCCTCCAGCGCACTACCGTCACCCCAGTTGATGAGTGCCGTATGCGTATCCCTCACGCCGGGGTCGCTGAAGGTGGCCAGCGTCAGGCTGAGCGGGCCCTCCACCGGCGCCTGGTCGCCCGTCATGGCAAGCGCGGGCGGCGCGTTGGTGACGCTGATATCCGTCTGGGCAATCTGACCGGCTTGGCCCAGGTCAACGGTCTGGTTCTCGAAACCGAAGCCCCCATTCGGGCCACGCACGAGCGTCGGGCGAACCACGAATTCGATGGGGGTTGCGCTCACGTGATAGTTGCCGTTGTCCACGGGCGTGAAGCTGAAGTCCAGGCCGCGACCGTCGGCTATGGTGTCGCCATTATCCGCAGTGACATGCCAAAGCACGGTCACCGAGTGACCATCCGCGGTCGGGTTGCCGGGGATGTGGAAGGCGACCACCGTGCCCTCGCTCACCGTGGGCGTGGCAAAGACGCTGCTGAAGTCCACCGTCTGGGTGATGCCGATGTCCAGGCCCGTGGCGATCTCGCCGGTTCCCAGGTAACCCAGGCCACGCGCGGCGTCGGGGACGCTCGCCTGGCCGGTGAAGACACCGTTGGTCAGGGTCCGGCCCGAAATGGGCAGGTAACCCGCCGGCGGCGTCTCGACGACCGTATAGGCGCCGTTGGGCTGTGCCTGTTGCGATCCCGCAAAGCCCATGCCGCCCGGGGTCGTGAGGTCAGACACCGTCACCGGGGTCGTGGTGTGGGTGTTGCTCAGCGTCTCACTCTCCGTGACCAAGGTCTCCGTAGAGGCGTTGATGACGAGGGAGTGGCCACCGCCTGCGCCCGGGGAGACGAACTTCAGGGCCGTGCCCAGGTTCTGCACGGATACCTGCCCTTCGAGATTGCTGGAGTTGATGAGGCCTGTGAATTCCGCGACCAGATCGTCGAGCGTGACGTTGGCGGCCGTCATCTCCGGGGTGAGGACCAGGGGCACGACATTCCCACCATCGACGGCGATGTTCAACGTCACCGTGGAGCGCTGGGTCTGCTGTAGGGTCACCACGCCGGTGGAGTCGATCTCCAGACTCCCCTTGAACAGCGCATTGGACTTGAAGGGCGATCCGATCCGACTCGGTGTCGCGGTCGTCAGGCCCAACCCGGTGCTGAAGCCGAGTCCCGTCGAGAGTGTCGAGGCCTCGACATCGGTGAACACGGTGCCGTCGGGGCGGGTGGCTTGCTCGGTGCGCGCCCGCTGCGTGGAAACGCTCACTGCGACGTGTCGCGTTCCCCGGTTAAAGAGCGCGCCGCCGAACGTCAGCTTGCTGGCACTCAAGGTGAGCGAGGTGGCTCCACGACCATTGATGCTGGTCCCGAAGGCTACCCCAGCGGTCGCCGCCACCCCACCCTGCTTGGCCAGCAGGCTGTTGAGTCGCGTCGCCAGAGCACCCACCGAGGTGATGTCCGCCACATCTGCGGGGTTCACCGTCAGCCGGGTGGTCCCCAGGAATACATTCGAACTGATAAGGGTGCTCTGGAAGACGTCAAAGCTGAAGCTGACCGTGTCGAGAAGAGTCACGCTGCTGTTAAGCGCCGTGGACGTGCTGCTCTGGACAGCCCCGCCGTTGGGCGCGACCGTAGCCGTGGTGAGCGAGGGCGGCAACAGGGGTAGCGAACGGAAGGTGTAGTCCCCGTTGATGTCCGTGATCGTGCTCAACTCACCCGCATCCTGAACGCCATTGCCATTCGTATCCAAGAAAACCGTGACGCCCTCCACGCCAGCAGTGGAGGAATTCACGGCAGCCACCTGGATGACGCCCGTGGTGTCCTTGTAGACCTTGCCGTAGAGCGCATTACCGCCCCGGGTGTAGTCGAAGCTGGTCTGGCTGCTACGACCATGGAAGTCGCCCGCAGCGCCCTGGCTGTCGCTCGCCGTCACCGTGATGCGCGCCGTGCCCGTGAAATTCGCGTTGGGCGTGATCACCAGATCGCCATTGTTAAAGCTGAGCGTCAGGTTCGCATCGCTGCTCACCGCGCTGAGATAAACGGGTGCGGCCGGATCCTCCGTCACCAGGACGTGCACCGGCGTGGATACTCGCTGCGGCAGACCCCAGAAGAAACCAACGCCGTTGTTCATCACTAGGCTGCCGTCGTTACCGTTGCCCGAGGAATCCTTGACGAGCGTGCCAGCGGCCTCGTTGAGCTTCCAGTCGCCCACCAGATTGGGGGTGCCGCCGGGCAAGTCATTGGCTTGGTCGGCGCGGACCTCGGCGCCGGTACGAGCCACACTCCACAGACGCACCTCGTCGATCTGCCCCCGGAACGCGTTATAGCCCGGGTAGGTCTCGAGCGTGTTACCGAACATCAGCGGGCTGCCCTGGGTACTGACGCCGGTGCCACTCGTCCCACCCTGCTCGACCAATTCGCCGTCCAGGTAGATCTTCATCTCCTGGGTGGTGCGGTCGACGGTGCCCGCGAAGTGGTACCACACACCCGTCTTGATCGTTCCGGCCGCCGTGCTAAGCGCGTCCTGGCCGACCCCGTTACCCACGGCAAAGTGCAAGAAGCCATTTTGGTTGAGCCACACCGTGTAGGTGCGGTGCGCGACACCCGTACCGTCGCTCTTCTGCACCAGTGGCATCCAGGCTCCGGCAAAGTTGTCCACCTTGAACCAGGTTTCGACCGTGAGGCTGCCGGTCTGATCCAGGTTGCCCGTGGCGTCGGGAATGCTGACGCTGTTGCCTCCCTGGTAAGCCGTGCTGTGGAAGCCGGTGTTGTCGAAGTAGAAGCCCGAGCCGAGAGCGCCACCGGTGAGCGAGACGCCGGAGTTGTCCCCACGATTGGGGATCGGTGCGATTTGCACCGGTGTATCCGCATCGGTACGCAGGTCGATGCCCGGATGAGCAGCAACGATCTGTGCGCTGAAATCATCGTGCGCCCGGTTGTTCAGCGGATTCGCGGTGAGATCGAGCAGCCGCAGCGCAGGCGCGGGGGTGTCCACACGCCGCAGCATCACGCCGTCGGCCACCACCAGGCCAGGGCTCGCCTGATTGATCAGCACGCGCACACTGCCGTCGGCCTGCGCGACGGTCACCGTACCCAGGCTCTGCCAGGGGCGATCGCCCATGGTGAGGCTGGCGGTGGGCGCCTGCTGCTGGTTGACACTCACGGTGAAACCCGGGGGTTGCACGAACATCACCTGTCCGGAGTTGAGCGACGCCACGGCGGCGGTGTAGCTCACCGTCTGGCCGTGGGCATCGACGCCCGTCGCGCTGACCGTAAGCGATTGTGTGGCCGTCGGCACGAGAACCGCATAGACCTGATGGGCGCCCAAGCTTCCGAGCACCTGCGGCCCGCTGCCACCGAAGCGCGGATCGTTGGCATAGCCGCCCTGGAGCAGCCCCGTCTGGAAGCCCTCCTTGCCCAGGCCCAACTGGGGCGAGGTCAAGGCGTGATCGGTCAGGTTGGCTACCAGGACGAGATCGTAGCCGGGGAATTTGCTCACCAGCCCGGGAATGCCGTCGGAGGTACGGATCACCGCCATGGGGGAGCCCGCCGGGGCGCCGGCAATCACCTGCGCGCTGAGCAGCGTGCGGGCATCCACGTTGAGCAGGCCGTAGGGAGCCGCACCACCGATGAGTTCCGGAATATCCGGGGTGTTGACCGTGCTCCCACCGCCATCGATAAAGGGATTGGCGCCGTCAGCCCCCGTGAAATTCTGCTGACGGGCATTCACCGTGTGCTGAACCACGATGCCGCCGCCAAACCCGCCGCCAAAGTTGGCCCCTGACAGGAGAGAAAGCCCCGTCCCCAGCGCGCCGCCGAAGCGCACCGTCAAGCCCTGGAAGGTGCCGGCATAGCTGCCCAACAGGAAACGCCCGAGATCGCCGGAGTTACGGCCATTGCCGTCCTGGCCACCTTGCGCGTTGATGAAAGTCGTACTGGCGCTGACTTCCGCGCCGATGAGAGCCACCGTACCGCCCGCACCGCCGCCGCCGGAGCCACCGGCACCACCGGCACCGCCGCCCCCCCCGGGGCCGCCCGCAGCCCCCGCACCGCCCGACCCACCGGCCGCGCCGAAGAAACCGCCGCCGCCAGGACTGCCAAGGCTGCCGGGGCTTCCCGCGCTCCCGCCCGTCGCGAACCCCGCGGAGGCGCCACCGGCACTACCGGCACCGCCCTGCGCGTTGAACGTATCGCCCACCGTGGTGATACGCCCGAGGGCAAAGATTTCGATGGCACCGGCACCCGCGCCGCCCACGCCCGCCGCGCCGCCGGCCTGCGCGTTGCCGCCCTGACCACCGAAGCCGCCGCCGCCACCATTGCCGCCGCCGAAGCTGCCGCCGAAGCTGCCGCCGAAGCTGCCGAAGACGCTACCGCCACCGCCGCCGCCACCACCGCCGCCGGAACCGCCGGAGCCGCCGCCACCGCCACCGCCGCTGCCGCCGCCACCGCCCGCACCGCCGCCCGCGCCGCCGGTCAGCGTAAGCCCGGAGCCATCATTGCGCCCGCCACCGCCCACGCCACCGGTTTGCCCAGTGCCGCCGTTACCGCCGAAGAAGGAGAACCCATTGCCTCCGCTCGCACCGGGATTCGTCCCGAAGAAGCTTCCCGCACCGCCCGCCCCACCGAAGCCACCCGGCAAGGCGAAGCCCCCGAAACCGCCGGAGCCACCCGCGCCGGCGCCCCCGGCCGTACCACCACTGTTAAAGGAGTCACCGAAGCCGGTGCTGCCCGCCTGCCCGGTGCCACCCGCCGCACCGGTCGCACCCGTGGCACCTCCGCCGCCGGGCTGCCCGAATCCCCCCGGGCTTCCGTTCGTACCGCCGAAGAAGAAGCCCGGATAGCCCGGCGCCCCACCCTGGCCGCCCTGACCGGGAACGCCACCGGCTTGGCCTGCACCGCCCACCCCGCCATTGCCGGATAGGCCGGTCTGACCGCCGCCCGGGCCGGCCTGGCCGCCGTTGGCCGCCACATTGAACGTGGCCTGCGGATCCACCGTGACGTCGTTGCCCACCATCAGTTCCAGCGCGCGTGAGCCCACCACGTTGATGGTGTCCGCCGGAATGTGCAGGTCGCCCTGAACCACGAAGGTCGCCACACCGCCCACGATCCTGGCGGTGTATGGCGTGCCGAAGAGGAACCCGGCCGCGTCGCCGCTGCCGCTCACCGTCATGGTGTCGGTGTTGATGGTTACCACCGCGCCGCCCTGCGCGGTGGTCGTGCCACCACCACCGAGCCCGCTATTGAAGAGGGTCAGGCCGTTGGCCACGGAGCCACCGTTGGAGGTGCGTAGCTGGTACACCACACCCTGGCTGTGGCTGGGATCCGAGGGCCAAGTCCCCAGCACCTCGTAGGTCCCCGCTGCCAGGTGATCAAAACTCCACTGGGCGGACGCCGAGGAGCCCCCCAGCCCGCTGATATAGCTGAGATCCCCTTCGAAGGCCGTCGAGGTGGGAACGGCCGCCAGGTTGGAGAGCCAGGAACCCAGCGTTTGGAACCCGGCGTCGCTGTTATTCACCACCCGCTCACCGGCGAGGTCCTGGATGTTGGCGATGGCGTTGCCGGCCAGCCGCAGCACTTCCAGATTGGGCAACTGCGCCAGCGCCGCCACATTGTGGATGCGGTCATCCTCCAGCGACAGGATCTTCAGGTCCGTCTGGTTCGCGAAGGGCTGTGGATCCACCGGGCTCAGCAGGGCCTGGGACAGGATTTGCCGCGCTGCGTTGGGTGCCTGGAAGGACACGGAGATGCCGTGGCCGCCCAAGTGCTGGAAGTAGTCCACCTCGATGTCGTGGTAACCCGCGGACAGGGTCACGTTGCCGGAGGCGTCCTGCGCCCCATGGATGCCGTCGTTGTTGACGATGCGGGCGCCGTCGATGAAGAGCGCACTGCCGTCGTCGCTGTTGGTGAAGAAGGTGTAGGCGCCCGGTGCGCTGATACGCACCTTGCCCGTCCAGCGCACCGCATAGTCCGTCGAGAGGCCTGTGCCGGCGACGGGATCGGTGCCCTGCTGCGTCGAGAAATTGATCTCTGAATCAATGCGCGTGAGCACCAGCGGCGCCGCGCCACGGTTCACCGCGTCGAAGACCGTCAGCAGATCGTAGGCATGATCACCGAAGAGGGTCACTGGCAGGCCCGCGGGGAACCTGAAGTACTCCGCCTTGAGACCCTGATCAAGGCCCACGCTGTCCAAGCCCTTGGTCTGATCCATGCTCAAGAATTCCAGACCGCGCATGCTGCCATCGGCCTGGGCGAAACGCAGCTGACCCACGTCGGCGGCCGTCACGTAGGTGCCGTCGATGGAAAGGCGCCGCAGGTGGGTAAGCGTGCCGAGGTTGGCCACGGAGTGGATGGGGTTGAAATCCAGCGCGAGGTTCACGAGGCCGGCGGCGCCGATGACCGAGCCCACGGTGTCGGGCACCTGGCCGATCCCTTGGTCCGTGGCCGGCGTCAGGACGGCTAGCTTGGTCTCCCCGATGTTGTTGTCGGCGAGGTCCAGCGTCTCCAGGTTGATGGCAAACTGCAGACCCGTGAGGTCGGTGATCCCGCGCGAGCTGGCGTCGAGCGTCTGGATCTCGGCCAGGTCGCCCACGCTGATGCGCTCGCGCCAGTTGAATCCGTCGGAGAGCGACGCGTCCGTGCGCTCGCTGCCGCCCGGGACGTGAACGAAGAAGTTCCCGTTGTAGTCCAGGGTGACGGCGTAACCCAGCGCTTGCGCGATGGCGAGGCGCAGGCCCGGATCTTTGATGCTCACCAGGGGATCGAGCGCGAAGCCCACCGGCTGGTAGGAGAGGTCGTCCACGGCCAGGGGCGCGACGGTGGAATCGCTGAAGAAGCCAGACCCCGTCCAGACGTGCAGGGCATGGTCCACGGCGGGGTTGAAGTCCCGCAACTCGATATCTTCGCCGTAGAAAACGCTGCTGCCGCCGTCGCCGTAGAGCCGGTCCAGGCCCTCGGAACCGATGATGATGTTGTTTCCGCCACCGCCGTGGATGGTGTCGTTATCCGAATAGCTGTGGAAGAAGCCCAGGTGCGGGGGGAGGATGCTTAGTGCAAAGGGCGAGTCCGTCGTCACCGCACCGGTAGGGCTGTAGATGCGCAGGTAGTAGCCCCCGGCTTCCAGGGCGCGCATGTCGATCACGGACTTGCCGCTCGCCACCAGTTGGCCGTCTCTGGTGTAGAGGTCGGCCAGGAAGCCCGTCTTCGTCGGTGTGACCTGCAGCCCTGTATGACCGGCGTTCAGACCACCGGCGAGACTGAGCGTCACGGGCGTCTGGCCCTGGGCATTCTCGATCCGGATGGCCACGCGCGTGTGCCCACCAGCCAAGGCCGCCTTGATGGCCGCGGTGAGATCTGCGGATCCCGCCCCGCTGACGAGGTTCACTTGGGTGGTGAAGGACACGGCCGCATTCACGTCTCCGGGTTGCGAGTACTCATTGCCCTCCGCCGTGAGCACGCTCACGGTGAGCGGCACTGGCGGCGGCACGAACTTGTCGAGGGCGGTGATGTGAACGCCCGGAACACCGTTATTCACGTCCGAGACCTGTTGGATCTGGTCGTTCATGCGGGCGTACAAGTTGCCGTTTAGCTCCAGCAACTCGGTGACCGGTGAGGCGGCGCTGCCCATGACCACCTGCGGCGCGCCCGCCCCGTCGCTCACCCAAAGCTGCGAGGAGGCAATGAAGTAGAGGCGCGGCCCCAGGGGCGTCTTCACCACGGTGAGGTTAGTGGGCGGATTCGCCCCAAAATCCTGTAGCTCCGTGGGGTTCGCACCGTTCGTGTCCGTCATGAACAGCCCGCGGTTGACGCCGTCGGGACTGGCCACGAAGGCGATCCGGCTGCCAAAGGCGGTGAGGTCCGTGGGGCTCGAGCTCACGGTGTTGCCAGGCAGGGTGAAGACCCCTCGAGAAAAGCCGCCAAACCGGATCCGCCTGCCCGCCGTGTCGGTCTGGCCGATATTGGCCACCAATTGTTGGCTGCCAGCCGCGTCCACCGTGACCTGCCAGAACTCGCGGCCCTGGCGGGCAACGAGGGCGGTGTTCGGACCCGAGGGGGCATCTTGAGCCGCGAAGTACACCTTGCCCGCCAGGTAGGTGAGGCCGTCGGGGGCCGCCGCCGAACCGATGCCGGCGGAGAGCTGGAGCAGGTTGGTGCCGTCGTACTCGAATACCTCGCGCTCGCCCGCTGCCGCCTGGGCGGTAAATACCAGCTTCCCGCCCGCGTCGATCAGCCCGGCGGGCGACGAGATTGCGAGCGCCGAGAGCGCGGTGGGAGCAGCGTCGGTGGCCGGAGCAAAGGAGTAGAGCGTCGGCGTACCCGCGTTGTTACCCACGAAATACAAGGTCTTCCCGACCACGGTCAAGTTCAGCGGTGCCAGGTTGCTCGTGCCGGGGACTACTGCCACGGCGTTCGTGTCCGCGTTGACCATCCAGAGCGAGTTACCGTTGGCCCCGTCAACCGCGGTGAAGAAGGCACGGTCGCCCAGTCGCGTGGAAGCCTGGTTGGTGCCGAACCCGAGCGTCTCGCCGCCCGTGAGCGTGAGTTGGGTCACACCGGAGTCCGAGGACGAAAGGACCAGCTTACCGCCCACGGCCGCGACGCTCACGCTGCTCAGGCCCAGGGCTGCGAGCTTCGATTGGAACAGGGCGGCGAGGTCGGACAAGCTGCCCAGGCCGGTGGTGGACGCACGGTCCAGGTTGACGTTAAACGGCAGGGCCTGGCCATTGGCCTGCAGGACCTGGAGGCGCAGGAACAGATCAGCCGGCGGCTGCCCTGACTGCGGGGTAAGAGCCGCCGTGCTGGTGACGGCCACCACGGCCACCGAGTTCTGGGCCACCGTGTTGGTGCCGGCAAAGCCCAGGCTCTCGGCACCTGCGAGGGCGAACTTGAAGATGGCAGGATCGTTGGAGCTAAACACCAGCCTTCCGGCCTGCGCCTTGGCAGTCACGGCGTCGGCGGCAAAGCCATCGCTGTGGAGCACCGGGCCGAGCAGCGCATTGATGCGATCGGCCAGGGCGGCAAGTGAAACATCCGTGCCCTTGGCGAGCGTGACGGACAGGCTCACCGGCTGGGCCGCGCCAATGCGGAAGACCTGCAGCGTGAGCGCTTGGTCCGTGGCCAGGGTGAGCGATGCGGGCGCGGTGGCCGCGCTCAGCGTGACTTGCTCGGCGGACGCCTGGTCTGCCGAAAAACCGAGTCCCTGACCCGCGTGCACCACAATGCGCGCCACCGTGGGATCGCCGGAAGAAAATACCAGTGCGTTCTTCGCGGCATTCAAGTCGGCGCTAACCGGCACAGCACCGAGGATCGCGTTGATCCCCGCCTTCAGCGCCGTTAGGGAATTGAATCCGTCCGTCGCCGCCCGGGTGAGCGAGACGCTGAGCGTGGTTACCGTACTATCGGTCTTGAGCAGATCGAGGCTGAACTGATAGCTCACGTCCGGGTGCCCATTGACCGGACCGTTGGACCCGGCCGCCAGTTGGGCGCTTCCGGCCAGCCCCGTCAGGGAAGAGGGCGTGGAGCTGAGATCCGCCACCTTGACCGTGCCGATCGTCGTGCCGTCGGTCTTCCAAAGCTCCGCGGTGTTGCCGGTGGCGTTGGCGGTGAAGTACAGCGCGCCGCCCAGGTCCACCAGGTTGCTCGGGTTGGAACCCGATGCCCCAGGCGCCAGGTCCGCCACCAGGTGCATGCCCTTGGTCGTGCCGTCGGTTACCCACAACTCGTTGCCCGTCGAGGCGGTGTTGCCCGTGAAGAACAGCTGGCCGCCGGAAACCGTCATGTGGTCCACGAAACTGGGCGCGCTCACCGCCGTGGCAGCGCCCGGGGCATCGAGAAGCAACTGGGCCATGGCGATTCCCGAGGGGTCGCCTGCCTGTGCGAGGAAGCGTGCCAGGTCGAATTCCAGCACTTGTCCGGCGGTGACCTGCGCCTGGATGGAGTAGGTCCGGGCGAGCGTGCTGACCACGGACAGCGCGCGGCCGTTGACCACGTTGCCGCCCAGCGCCTGGAGGTCGCCCAGCCACTGCACCGCCACGGGACCGCCGGCGTCGTAGTTGATGGAGCCCTTCTGGTCCGCGCTGGTGCTGCCGTCCTTCCAGCCCAGGTAGTAGCCCGATCCGACGGCATCGGATCCGGTGCTCAGGCCAAAGTCCCAACTGCTCTGCAGCCCGGAGGTCAGGGCGCGCGTCGTGCCTACCCCGGTGATGCGATAGGTTCCATCGGCCAACTTGCGCAGTAAGAGCGGCGTTACCTGACCGGTTGCACCTGCGGCTACCGACCAGGTGGTCACTCGCCCGTCGGTGGTAAAGGCATCCCCCACGAAGATGGACCCACTGGCGCTATCCACCTGTAGACGGTTCTTCAGCGCCTCGCCCACGGTCTGCACCGCGCCCAGCGTGGTCTGCGTGGTACCGCCGCTCGCGTGATTGGGGGCGACGAAGGTGTTGGTCACCCCGGGGCTCACGCTGATGTAGTTGCCCTTATCACCGGCGCCCAGCGTCGTGAACTGGTACCAGCGCTCGGACTGCCCGGTGAGCAGTTGCAGGTCGTTGTGGCCGCTGCCACTGAGATCGACGTTCTGGAACACGACGGGCCGGCCCGTCTCCGGATCCTTCAGGTAGTCGCCGCTGCCGGTGACCGTGAAGTTGGTCAGCGTGACGATCTGGTCCGCAGACGGCAGTGCCGGGGGCATGGAGGCGCCGTAGATTACATAGAGCTCGCCGCCCTGGGGGATGACGCTGGTCGACGCGTAGTTGGCTCCTGGCGCGCCGATAATTATGTCGGAACGGCCGTCGCCATTGAGATCCAGGAAGGGCGTCTGCGGGAGCGTCCCGAAGCGATCGAACTCCGACTGCCCCTGGATGGTGGAATCCGCCGATTTGAGGCTCAGGTCGTGGCCGCGCTTGGCAATGCCGTAGAACACCCAGGCCGTGCCGCGCTGGATGTCATCGAGCGTGGAGTCCCCGCTGGTGAGTGTGAGCGTGGGCTCGCTGATCAGCAGGTCGGCCTGGCCGTCACCGTTGAAATCGCCCGCGGTGGCCTGCAGTGCGCCGTTGTACAGGACCCCGGGCGCCAGGTTGGCGGCGACGTCGCGCCGCAGGATGATATCGGCGTCGTCAGGCCCGAGCAGCGAGATGCCGGTGACGGTGGTCGACGTCAGGCCAGCAAAACTCGCCCGTCCGTTGAAGATGAAAAGCCCGCCCTCGCGAGCGAAGCTTCCCAACGCGGCTTGGCCCTCTGCCGTGCGGCTCACCGCAAAATCCGCGTAACCGTCGTGGTTGATATCGCCCAGCGCGGAAACCCCGCCACCGAGGTAGAGATCCTCGATGATGAGCGTACTGCGCAGGCCTCCGCGGAAGGTGCGGTCCAACCAAATGTTGTCAGCGACCCCGGGTGACACCGGTGCCGCGCGCCCCGTGACCAGGTACACCCGCCCGACGTTGGGCGTGGCCGCGCCTGGCGTCGGACTGAAGCGCAGGTAATTGGCGTCGCTGAAGAGCAAGGCGTCCAGACCATTGCCGGTGACGTCGCCGGCGACGATCGCGCTCACGTTGGGCAGGTTGGAGATGACCGACCCCACGGTACGCGTGTCGAGAAGCCGGGCCACCTCAATGCGCCGCACGCTCGAGTTGGTGGTGTCGCGGATGATATTGGCAAGAACGGTCACTGCGCTGACGTCGCGCTTGCCGGCGGCGATGCTGTTACCGGGGCCGTCACCCCAGACCGACTGGCCGGAATACACGGTGCCATCGCCACTGCCGTAGACGATGAATACATCCGCGTGGCCGTCGTCGTTCCAGTTCAATACCCCGTAGGACGTGATGCCAGGGAAGACGCGTGCGCCGCCAGGCCCCGTAAAGGAGACCCCGGCGTTGCCTGCGATTCCGGTGATCTGACGCACCCGCGTCTGACCCGGAATCGCACTGACCGCGTCGATCCAGGCTTGGTTGATGTGGTGCGGTAATTCGATGCCGTCCGCCCCGGTGGGGCCACCGGCGATGACCGTCAGCGTGGCGGTCCCGTTCTGTTCGTTCCGCAGGAACACCAAGTCCGAGTAGGCCTTGCCAGCGCTATCCGCACCGCGGATCTGGCCCATGCGCGAGGCGGGCACGCCGACGTCAGAGTCGATGACGATGTCCGCCACTTGCGTGACGTTCTGCAGGTCCTTCAACTGGGTTGGGCCCATCAGCAGGTAGCTGTTGGAGCCGGGCCCGTTGCCGTAGACCAGCGTGTCGCTTTTGTTGTCGCCGTTGAAGTCACCGAGCGCGACCACATGGGACAGTGCATTGCCGGTGGCCGCGCCGATCAGGCCGTAGGCATTGCTCAGGTCCGGCGTCGGATCGGTCGCGGGGTTGACGCCCGTCACGGGCGCTGGCCCGGCCGGCGGCGTCACCGGCGTGGTCATGTCCCAGAAGAAGGGCTGTGGCGGCAGCGTCGCGTCCGCGATCAGGCCGGCGGGCGTGGGCTGGTCGTAGAGATGCTCCCCGGAATAGATGCGCAGCGCGTCTCCGGAGGCGTCAGCCACGCCCAGTAGCGTGAAAGTCCGAGTAATGCCATCGGCCCCCACGCGCGTGACCGTGCCGGCCGGGCCGAACAGGCTGTTGCGGGGTGCCAGCGCGGCATTGACGAAGTAACTGGCCTGCCCGGGTTCGAAGCTCAAATCCGCCGCCGGCGCAGGCGCCGTGAAACGGGCGTACAGGGAAGCCGCGGTGGAGCCGAAGTAAACCTGGACCACGGTGTGGAAGAGCGTGCTGTTCTCCGTGAGGCGGTCACTGCTCTCGGGGAGTGCAACCCCCAGATCATCATGTCCGTCGCCGTTGAAGTCCCCGATGCCGGCCCAGGTGCCAGGCTTCAGCGCCAGGGCGGCGGGCCCGTTGGGTGTGGCGCTGGGTTGCAGAAGATCGGCAATGGCGTGCGTACCCACGAGGGACGCACCACCGAAGATGAGGTAGTTCTGCGTGCCCTTCGGCCCGACGAGAAGGATGTCGTTGGCCGCCTGACCGGCCACGTGGCCCGCGTTTAGGAGGCTCAGGCTAGTAAAGTCCCCCGTGATGGTGCCGACGAGGCTTAGCCCACTGGGCGAGAGATCTGCCTTGTAAATGGACAGCGTCGCGCTGTCGGTTAGGATCCCGAACTCAGCCACGCCGGCGCCGGTGACGTCGCCCAACGCTGTGGCCGCGATCCCATTGAAGCTGCGGCTCGCCAGCGACACGCTGATGTCCGCGCTGGCCCAGGCGGCGGAACTGCGCCCGGCCACCAGGTCGACCGTGCCGCCGTGGGTGATCAGCAGGTCGCCGTAGGCCGGCACACCCGGTCCAGCATCGGCCTGCACGAGCACCGTGGGATCAGCGACCGTCAGGTTCGACCCGCCCGCGGTGTCGATCTCCAGGCGGAGGTCCTCGGTTACGCGCCCCGCGGCGCGGAAGACGTCTCCGCTAAATTGCCCATCATTGGCGAGCCCGGAGGCGTCGGTCACCGCGACCCCCGTCTGCTCGTTAAAAGTCCACTGCCCGACCAGCCCCGATTTGTCGGCAACGGTGGGGGATGCCATGTCGCCGGCGATCTGATCGGCCGTACGCACGCTGTTCCAGAGCCGCACGTCAGAGAGCTGGCCCACGAAGTTCGCGTAGCCGGCGCTCGATTCCGAGGTCGTCCCGAAGAGCAGAGGATCGTTGCTGGTGAAACTGGGCACCAAGGCACTGGCCGGTACGGAAACCGACAGGGGCACGATCTGCCAGCTCACGGAATAACTACGGGGGGTAAAGCTGGTGAGGTTGTGCCTCGCGCCGAAGGAACTGCCGCCCGCGGCGTCGAGCGGAAACACAGACCCCGAATTGAGGCTGTTCAGGCTGATCGCGCCTTGGTTTGCCGAGACGATGGCCACGTTGAAGAAGCCCTTGGGACCTCGCACCACGCCTTGGCCGCCGTCGATCCAACCCAAGAAGTCGTTGGCGCCCAACTTGTCCGTTCCGACCGTCAACCCAAAATCAAAGGACGCCTCCGCCCCGGCGGTGATCGTACGCGTTGTGCCCCAACCCACGGCCACGTAGCCCACGAACCCGGTGTGCCGGAAAATAACGGGGGTCACCTGCCGAGGCCCGCCGGTAAAGTCGCCCGCGCCCACCGACCAGCGCGCGATGGTGCCGCCGCCCGGTGCCGCGCCGCTCGTATCCACGAAGGCATTACCCACGGCGGTGTCGGTGATGCCGTTCACGGGCAGGGACGGATTCGTCGCCACCTGCACGCCATTGATGTACAGGGCCAACTGCCCGGTTCCCCGGTCGAGCGTGGCCGCCGCGTGATACCAGTGGCCGGTCTGGATGCTGCCGACCGCAGACGACACGGACTGCGCCGAACTGCCGGTGCCGGTGGCGAAGTGAAGGAAGCCCGCACTGTTGAGCCACAGCGAGTAGGTACGGTCGGCAGCGCCCGTGCCATCGCCCTTGAATATCAGCGGCGTCCAGGTGTTGTTGAAGCTATCGGCACGGAACCAGGTCTCGACCGTCAACGTATTGCTGGGCGCCAGCGCGCCCCCGGCACCCTGGGCGATGGATACCGAACCGTTGCCATTGAACTGCAGCGCCGAGGTACCTCGGGTGTTGACATACTCCAGGCGCAAGTCATGGTAGCCCTGGGTAAGACTGAGCGTCTGTTGTTGGGTGGCAGCGACGGGCGCGCCCGCGTTGTCCACCACCAGCACGCCGTCGATGAAGAGCCGGCTCGACGCCAAGGACTCCGTGGCGAGCGAGAAACTGCCGGCATGATCGGCGTAGAGTTTGCCCGTCCACTGCGCCGAGTAGTTGCCCTGCAGGCTGCTCAGGCCGTTGAATCCGAAGAACCCGTCCGCGTTCTGGACAATGTTGACGCTCGACTCCATCTGCGTGGTCGTGGGACCGAAGCCCTGCGCGCCGCCTACGAAGGCGGGCCCGGTGAAGGTTCCCTGCGGCGGCGGGGTGCCGTCGCCCGAGGCCACGCCCGCCGGTAAGTTCTCGCCGCCGCTGAAATCGTTGCTGTAGACGCGCGCCGAAGTGCCGCTCGTGCTGTCGTGTAGCGTCACGCCCACGTTGGTAAGGCCGAAGGACGCGCTCTTGCCGCCCTGCCAGCCGCTCCCGCTGGCGAAGAATTGGATGGTGACTGAGTCGCCCGTGTGCGCGATGTTCTTGAACGCCGCGTCCTTGCCCAGGTCGTAGAGCGAATCGGCACCGCCGCTGAAGGCGCGGTTGGAACCCGCCGCCAGCAGGACGCCCGAGGCGGGCACGTAGTCCTGCGCACTGCCATCGTTGGCGATGCTGTGGTTGAAGAGGCTCTTTCCATCCACGGTGACGTTGAACCGCGTGTCGCCCGCGTCACCCTTCCAGCCGTCGATGAACGCCGCCAGGAAACTCAGATCCAGGCTGTCGTGGGCACCAAGATTGTTGATGGTGAGCGTCGTGCTCTGGGTGCCCCCCACACCAGGGCCGCTGGTGTTGAACAGCAGGGAACCGGTCACGAACTCGCTGTTGCCGGCCGCATCCGTACTGGCGGCGTAGTCGAAGTACTTGCCCAGCAGGCCACCCGAAACCGGTATGAAATCGTTGTTGCCAGTGGCCACCGGGGTCAGGCGGGTGACGACGTGCCCTACCCCGGAGACCGTCACCGGACCCGTGGACTCGGGAATGAAGACGTCATAGTGACTCAGCAAGTCGATGGTGTGATCCACGGACGTGATGGGGCTCCAGTCCTTGCGGCCGTAGAGCAGGTACACGCCCTGGGCAGCATCCTTCGCATTCCCATCGCTATTGGTCAGCGCCACGGCGATATCGCCGATGCCATCGCCGTTGATATCCCCCACGCCCACGATCTGCGCGTGATGGTTGGCATCTCCCACCAGCGGGCTGGGGACCACCAGCGTGATGTTGCCGCGCTTGGGATCAAGCCCGGCCGCGGTACCGAAGGCAATGACCGCGTAGGAGCGAGTGATGAAACGGCCCGGCGTGGTGGGGATCTGGACACCGTCGCGTGCGGCGACCACCGCATCCTGGTAGGGGTCACCATTAATATCGCCCAGCGCGATCATCAGGGGCTGGCCGCCTAACTCGACCGAGGAGTAGGTGGGCGGCTCGGCTGCCGTCCCGGGGACGTTGATGGTATCGCCCAGCGGCGCCTGGAAGGCAATCCGGTAGAAGTGGGTGTTCTTGACCACCGAGGCGCTCGCCCCGCCCAGCATCTTGTTGACCACGTGCAACATGTAGTAGTCCGGAACCCCCGAGAACTGCTCGCGCGGCACGAGGTTCAAGCCAGTCTTACTGGTGTTCTCCGCGGCGAAGAGGTGGAACTCCAGGTTCTTCGTCGTTGCTAGAGCGGGCCCCGTGCTCTGCGGGAGCATCTCCTGCACCTGGATCATGTCGGCCGTGAGCGGCGCCTTGACGATCTTGCCGAAATTGTCCTTCGCGGTGGGCGCCTGGATGATGTACCAGTCGCCGCCGTCGCCCACGTCCATGTTCAGGTCGTTGATAAAACTGCCCGCGCGCACCGCGGGCAGCAGCGCGCCCAGGTTAGGCGTGTCGTTGCGCCCCGAGATGCCGTTGCGGCTGACAAACTCGTAGGCATCGGGTTGCGGCACCGTGTCGCCGACGAGCAGGTTATTGCCCGAGCCCCCGGTGATCTGGTCGTTGCCCTTGCCACCCATGATGATGTCGGCACCGGCCCCGCCGTCGATCACGTCGCCGTAGGCGCTGCCGAATAGGCGGTCGTTGCCGTCGCCACCGTAGATTTCCAGGTGTGCCGCCAGATAGGCCTGGTCCTCGAAGTCGCCCGGCGAGAAGCCCCATTCAGTATCGGTGTTGGCAAACTTGAAGCCAGCATCGGCGTGCACCACGTCATCACCGGCGCGCGTATCGATTACCAGCTTGTCGACGTTCTGCGCCTGGAAGAAGTAATAGAGCTGCTTATAGATCGGTGCCCACACCGTCAGGGGCGAGAAGTGCAACTGCGTGACGAAGGCGTCGGCGGCGTCCGCGGTCACCTCCAGGCCCTTGCCGGCTGCCCGTAGGCGCAACACGCCGTTGGGGAACTCCACCGTGATGAGGCCCGGCTTGAACACGTTGCTCTGCGCAGCCACCTGGCTGATGGCACTGTCGATGGCGCGTTGCAGCGCCTGCGCGAGGTCACCCGTGCTGCCATCGTTCTGGGTGTCCCCGTGGAGCAGCGTGACCGACAGCGACTCCCCCTGGTAGTGGAGGGTGAAGTGCGCATCGGCCGAGAGCTTCACTTCGGCCGGCTTCACCGCGTCGCCCGCACTCAGCACCTGCTCGGCCACCACGAACTGCTGGTTGGCCGTGTCCCACTGCAGCGAGGTGAATTCGTAGCGGTGCAGGAAGCGATCCCACTTCACCGCCACGAAATCCGGCACCGCCAGGCCCTGGCTGTCGGTGTCCCCACCGACGAACTTCACCAGGTTCGTTCCCGTGCCGCCGTCGATCAGGTCGCTGTAGCTGGGAATGAAGCTCTGGTCGCTATTGAGCAGCTTGGGTAGTTCATCAGGCAGGATCTGGAACGTGTCGTCCCCCGCGCCCCCGTAGAGCAGGCTGGGACCGTTTCGATTGTAGCCGCTGCTGATGACATCATTGCCCGCGCCACCGAAGATCCAGTCGTTGCCGCCCCCGCCTTGCAATACGTCGTTGCCCTCGCCGCCGATAATGACGTCACGGCGCTGCGTGCTGGGCGTCACCGACATGTCCTTGACCACCGGGGCGGAGCCGTCGCCCGTACTGAACGCCAGATCATAGGCGGTGGGTACGAGGTTCGGCGAGTCCACCTTGAGCAGGTAAGTCTGCCCGACGACCAGGCCCGAGAGGTCGAGGCCGCTCTGGCCGCCGCCGGAGAAGTCCTGTACCACGTGACCGTTCTGACTGCGCGTGCCATCGGCATTACGCGTGCTCACCTGGGCGGAGAGGGTGTAGGAGGCCGTGTTACCGCCCAGACCCGAGACGCGCAGGAAGTAATGCCCGACGGCCAGTCCCTGCAGGCTCACGGCCTGGGCCAGCGGGAAGACGGAACTGTCGGCCGTGGCCAGTACGTTGCCGCTCTTGTCGAGCAGTTCCAGGCCGAGGTTCTTGTTGTCGGCCGTCGTCGTGGTCACCAGCCCGATGCGGTCGTCGGGACCCGCCGCGGCGCTCAAGTCGAAGGCGAAGACGTCCTTGTCCTGGGCCGTGTCGATGGTGAGTCCGGTGATCTTGGACAGATCCTGGATGTTGTCGATCTGGTAGGCCGTTGCCGTAGTGTCGTGGGACAACACGCGCACCTGCGTGCCGCCCGCGCCCACACGGGCGCTCACCGAGTAGGCCAGCGGCGCGTTGGCCGCCACCGCCGCCGTCGCCGTTACGCGCAGGAAGTAGTTACCCGCGGCGAGTCCATTCAGGCCGGCGTTCAGGTCGCCCGTGGCCGGCGCCACGGTCTGCAGGACGTTGCCATCCTTGTCGAGCACCTCGATCTTGAGGGCTGCGGCCGGATCGGTTTTTGTGATGCCGACGCGGTCGCTGGCACCACCATCGCTGGCCAGTTGGAACGAGAAATAGTCCGCGCTCGCCTGGTCCCCGATGGACAACCCATCCACGCGCGCCAGTGTGCTCGGGTCGCCCAGCGCGTAGGCCGTGGCGAGCCCGTGGTGGCCGCGCGCCGCATCCGTGCTGTCGGGGGTAATGGAGGACTGCGCCGGGCTCCCAGCGAAGGGCGTTCCATCGGCGTTGAACAGTTGCATGCGCAGCCCATCCTGCGAGGACAGGCTCGTCAACGTCACGTGCGCGTTGGCCAGTTGCTGGGCCGTCAATTTGAACCGATACCAGTCCGTGTCCGTCGGGCTGTCGATGGTCAGGCGCTTGAAGACGACGTTGCCACCCAGCGCACCCAGATCGTAGGACTTGTCGCGGGTGTCGTTGCGGTTGGGCGCCTCGGTCTGGTCCGGCAGGATGCTGCTGCCGGCCTTGATGGTCACGCGGTCATTGCCCGCGCCGCCGTCGATCCACACGCTCTTCTGCACCGTCGGACCGACGTTGATTACGTCATTGCCGGCCAGGGCGTCAATGATGATGACCTTGAAATTGCCTTCGGGCGGCAGCAGCCCGTTCTCCAACTGGATCGTGTTGGAGGTGACATCCCCCAGCGTGACGTTGCTGCTGGCGTTGCTGGTGCCGTCGGCATTGACACTGCCGTCCTGGTTGGCGCCGCGCGCGGCGATGGCCTGCACGTCGAGCAGCGTATCCTCAGGGCGCCAGATCAGGTTCCCGTTGACGTCCTTGGCGGCGAAGTCCAGACGCACCGAGGCCGCGAACGTGAAATTCCCGTTGTTGTTGGTCAGGCGCGTGATCAGGTGATGGCCGTTGAGGAAACCCGGCTCGGTCACGTAGTCGACATTGATGATGTCGTCGAGGTTGGTGCCGGCGTAGTACCAGACCTGATCCCCGTAGGACTGGGCGAACTGCTTCCAGGCATCGCCCCCCAAGCCGCCGTCGGCGGACACGAACGTGCTTCCATCGGACTTATAGAGGATGTCGTTGCCGCCATTGCCGTCCATGAAATCGACGGTGGTGCCGCCCCACAGCGCATCATCCCCGGTGGAGCCAAGCATGCGGTCCAGCCCCGTGTCCTCCAGCGTCAGGCTCGCATCGGTGCTCACCACGCCGTTACCGCCCGGGACGCCGTTGCCCGTGTGCAGGCCGCCTTGCGCATCGACGTAGACGCCGAAGGAGCCGAAATTGAATCCCAGCGTGGCGCCCTTGGCCACCGTGGACAGGGTGATCTTCCCGCCCTGCTGGCCGGCCACCACGGCCGCGCCGAGGCCGGCGCTGGAGAGCGCGGCGTTGACCTCGCCCACCAGATCGTCCAGCGAGGCGTTGTTCTGCGTGTCGGCGGCCAGCACCTTGAAGCGCACCGCCGCGGCCCCGTTGACGCTGAGCGCGATGTCCGCGTCGGCCCGCAGGCGCCCGTCGGCGGGGGCGAGGAAAGCGCCCACCAGGCTCGCCACCGTGCTCGCGGTGCCCGTGGCCGTCTGCCCCGGCGCGAAATGCAGCTGCGTGGCGGCGGAGTTCGGGTCTCTGGACCAGGCGTAGAGTTCGTTCGTGCCCGACCCACCAATCAGATCGTCGTTGCCCTGACCACCAAAGATCACGTCATGGTCGGCGTGGGTCCCGGTGCCCCCGAAGAGCATATCGTCGCCACCCATGCCGTAGATCAGGTCGCTGCCCGAGCCCCCATCGAGCCGGTCATTGGCGTTGGAGCCGATGATCAGGTCGTTGCCGGGGCCGCCGTCGATGACACCCACGTAATCATTGCTGCGCGCCACGAGCTTGGACACATCCAACCGGTAGACCCCGCGCGCGGGATCGTCCCGCTGCAGGAACTCCAGGTCGTCGCTGCCCGAGCCGCCCTCGATGCGGAACTGCTGCACCAGGGGCGTACCGGTGGCGCTGAGCCAGGGCACGATGTACTCGCTGTCCTGCGCCAGGGTGGTGTCGCCGGAGACGGTCTTGAAATCCACGTGCAGCCAGCCATTGGCCGTCTGCCCCAGCTTGATGGTGTCCGGCGCGATGGAGCCGTTGATGAGCAGGATGTCCGTGGCATTGTCCGTCTTCACGTCCCCCAGCGCGCTGTCGCCGCCGAACCCGTCCACCGTGTCGCCCTGCTTGTAGACGCGGCCCGTCATAGGGTCGATGGCCGAGGCATAGGTGTAGTTCGCACCCGTGCTCATCACCAGCAGGTCGACGCCCTCGCCGCCGAAGAGGGTGTTGTTGCCGCTCTGTCCGTCCAGATAGTCGCTGCCGCTCCCGCCCCACAGGATGTCGTCGCCGCCGCCGCCGAAAACCTGGTCGTCCCCCGACCCGCCGAAGAGCACGTCGTTCCCCCCGACGATGTCGCCGCGGTCATTGCGCGCGTAGTTCGGCCCGGAGGAATAGTCACCCGACAAGTAGTCACTGCCATCGCCGCCGAAGAGCGCGTCGGCACGCAGGTTCCCGTAGAGCCAGTCGTTACCGCCATCGCCGTAGAGCTCGTCCCCGCGTAGCGCCTCCTCGGCCCGCAGGGCCGGGTCATTGGCCGCCCGCCCGTTGGCGTCGATGGCTGCATAGGCGTACAGGAAGTCGTTGCCCTCGCCACCATAGAGCCGCTGGCCCGCCTGCTGACCCTGCACCGCGCTGAGGTCGCCGCCCAAGCCCGGGTCACCCACCCGGCCCGCGTCGGCGAAGAGGTAGTCGTCGCCCGAGTCGCCGTAGAGCTGGTCGATGCCCGACCCGCCGTGAATGATGTCGTCGCCGGATCCGCCGCGCACCACGTCGTCGCCCGCATCGCCGAACACCAGGTCTTTGCCCGCGCCACCATCCACGTAGTCGGATCCGCCCCCCCCGTAGGCACGGTCATTACCGCCGCCGGCGAAGATGAAGTCGATGCCGTCAAAGCCCGTCTGGTCCACCGGGGCGTAGGTAATGTTGGCACCGGCGTAGACCACGGTGCCCGCGTCCCCGAACAGCACGTCCGTGCCGTCGATCGCCGTACCTTCCACGGACTGGCCGATGAGCCAGCTGGGCATGATCCTAGGGACGTGGAATCCCGTCGGATGGAACGTCTCGTTCTGGTCCCAGCCGGGCGGATTGGAGAAGTCCGCGGCGTGACCCAGCGGATCGGCCAAGTCGGCGATCAGGGGGTCCAGACGGTGATCGAAGCTGCCGCCGAACATCAGGTCGTTGCGCCCGCCACCAAAGAGGGTGTCATTGCCAGTGCCACCAACGAGCACGTCGTTACCATCAAAGGCGCTGGTGGTGCCCGTTTCCGTGATGGTGGTGATGGCGCCCACGACGATGCTCCAGGTGCCGCCGTCGCCGAAGAGCGCGTCGTCACCCGTATTGCCCCAGATCGTGTCGTCCTGACCGCCACCGAAGATGACGTCGGCCCCGCCGTTGCCAAAGAGGTTGTCGTTGCCGTCAAAGACACTGGTCGTGCCCGCAACGGCGCTGACCTGCTGCCCGAGGTAGTAGGCCGTGCCGGTCCCGCCCAGGCTCACCGAGCCGGCGTCGCCCAGGAGGATGTCGTTGCCGCCCAGCAGGCTGCCCGCGTCCGGCGCGGCAGGGTTCAGGTCGCCTGCGATGAGGTCATTACCGCCGCCGCCGAAGATGATGTCGTTGCCCGAGCCGCCGCTGATGGAATCGTTGCCATCGAACTGGCTGGTGAAACCGGTGAGCAGGGAGGCCGCGCCCATCTGCACCAGCCCGCCATCGCCGAAGAGGATGTCGTTGCCGCCCGCGGCCACGCCCGTCTGCGCCGAGTTCCAGGCTTGGTCGCCGCCAATCTGGTCGTCGCCACCACCGCCGAAGATGATGTCGCTGCCGGCGCCGCCCACGAGGGTGTCGTTGCCGTCGTATTTGCCGGTGTCGCCCTGCGCGAAGACCACCAGGCCGACGGACATGAGCACCGTGCCCCCGTCTCCCAGCAGCACATTGTTGCCGGCCGCGCCCAGGCCCGCGGCGGGATCGCTCGCCGCCTCGTTGCCGCCGATGAGGTCATTGCCGCCGCCGCCGAAGAGCACGTTGTTGCCGGGCCCGCCGGTGAGCGTGTCGTTGCCGTCATATTGGCCGGTGAGACCGGTGTACTGGCCCCCCACCACGGTGCCGCGGTCCCCGAACACCACGTCGTCGCCGGAGCCCGCGTTGATCAGGTCATTACCCGAGCCGCCGAAGATGACGTCATTGCCGGAACCGCCCCAGATCTGGTCGTTCCCCGTGTTGCCGTAGACCCAGTTGTTGCCGCCTCCGGCGTCGGTGCCCGTCACGGAGCCGACCACGCCCGCGACCAGCGTGAGGCTGCCGCCTGCGGCCAGGATCACGTCGTCGCCGCCCGGGCTCTTGGCCGGGTCCACGAGGTCGAGCGCCAGGCTGCGCGGGTCGGTCGCGCGCGGATCGCTCTGCACCAGCCCGACGAGCCAGGGGTTGGCATCGCCGAGGATGAAGTTGTTCCCGCCGCCGCCGAAGATGATGTCGTCACCGGTGCCGCCGGTGATGATGTCATTGCCATCGTCGGCGGCCAGCAGGCCGACCAGCGCAATGATGCTGCCATCGGCCCCGTAGGTGACCGTACCGCCATCGCCGAACAGGACATCGGAGTTGGAGCCGCCGTCGATCACGTCATTGCCGGCGTCACCGAAGATGATGTCGTTGCCGGCACCCCCGTAGAGGTTGTCGTCGCCGCTGCCGCCATGGATGAGGTCGTTGCCGCCCTCGCCGTAGATGGTGTCGTTGCCCGCGCCGCCGTAGAGCGTGTCGCTGCCGTCCCCCCCGTAGATCGTGTCGCTGCCGTCGCCCCCGTAGATCGTGTCGTTGCCGGGGCCCCCGTAGAGCAAGTCATCGCCGCCGCCGCCGCTGATGGTGTCGTTGCCCTGGCCGCCGTAGATCCAGTCGGCTGCCCCGCTGCCGTAGATGGTGTCGTTGCCGCCGGCGCCCCGGTCGGCGTTCTCGACCAAGGGGTTGCCGCCGGGGAAGGAAAGCACCCCGCCATCGCCGAAGATGAAGTGCTGCGCGTCGCCCGCGCTCTCCCGGGGCTTGCCGGTCCCGGCGTCGAAGCCCGCACCGTAGATGGTGTCGTTGCCGCCGCCGCCGAAGATGATGTCGCGCCCGCTGCCGCCGGTGATGATGTCGTTACCGTCTTGGGCCGAGGAATGACTGATGTAGGAGCCATCGGAGCGGATCTCGCCGCCATCGCCGAAGATCACGTCGTTGCCCGACCCCACCGTGATGGTGTCGTTGCCGCCATCGCCCCAGACCTGGGCATCACCATTCTGGACGGAGATCAGGTCATCGCCCGCCCCGCCGTGGATGGTGGCCTTGCCCGCGCCCGAGGAGATCACGTCGTTGCCCGCACCGCCGTCCAGAGAGACGCTGATGGACGGATTGGTGACGCCCGAGAGATCAATGATGTCGTCGCCGGCACCGCCCGTAGCGATGATGCTGTTGCTCACCTCGTAGGACTGCGCATGGGCTTCGGACACGCCCAGGCCGGGTGCCCACACCAGGACCTTGCCAGAGTTTCCCGGATCGGACTTGACGTGGATCTCCACGCCGTTGCTGTCATCGGTGTTTCCGTTCAGCCGCTGCTGGGCGTTCGGCCCGATATTCAGTTGCAGCGAGCCACCGTCGAGCTTCGTCGCCAGCACCGGGGGCCGGTCGAAATTGATCTCGAAGGTCGCCAGGGTCAGCGGTGGGGTGATGTCGAAGGTCTTGTCGATCTTGAAGAAGAATAGATTGACCTTCAGGAAGGCCTGCAGCTTGGCGGTGATCTTGCCGCTGATGTCGAAGATGGACAGCGGCGCAAGCGCCGGCTTGTCGCTATTTAACTGGTTCACCACGTCGGCTTCCAGATCCGAGATGCGGACCTTACCGTCGTGGCGCGGGTTGTAGAGGTTGAAGTCGATCTCGGCGAAGATACCGCCGTCCACGCCCGCCTGGGCGATTCCCAGGTTGAGTTCCACGCCCGCCGTAATGGATCCCGTCAGGGTAAGCGTGGGCACATCGGGGCCCGAGAGGTCCGCCGCCGACTGCTTGGTGCTAAGAAAGAAGCCGTCGAAGAGCGTGGCGGGATTCTTGAACCCCCCGTCGGCGAACTCGTTGATACCCAGGGTGTCGTAGCCGAAGGCGAAGTGGATGGTCCCGCCGAGAGAGCCGGTGATCGTGGCGCCGAGTGGTCCGAAGATCGGGAAATAAGCGGTGTAGCTGAAGTTGAACGACAGCGTTGGCATGTCGTAGGCAATCAGCGTCGCCGGCTTACCCAGCAGCAAACCGAAGATCTGCGAGGGATCTTTCAGGATCGGGAAGGAGAAGCCGCCGCCGAAGTTCGCGTTTGCGAGGTTGCTGGTGAAGTCCGTGGTGCTGCTGGCGGACTGGCCGCTGGTGTTCAGGCCCGACAGCGCGTTGTCCAGGTTGAAGCCCGAGACATCCGGCAGCTTGAATCCGCTGGAGGCGTCCGAGAGCTTCGTGTTCGGGTTGGTGATGTCCAGCTTCATCGTCGGATCGGACGAACTGGCGTCGTAGATGACGAAGTTCCCGAAGGGCAGGATGACCTCGGAGGTGTCCGTCGGGATGCTGTTCACCAAGTGAATCACGTCCGCCACGGCCTTGATAAAGGCGGGATCCACTTCGCCGAAGGATGCCGCCAGATCGAGCAACGTGACGGGCGTGCCGCTCAGGTCCGAGATCACGGGGATGGGGGTCGTTAGCACGTCGATGATCGGCTCGACGGGCTTGGTGACGTCCTGGATCTTCTTGACGATGGGGGCGATCACATCGCTAATGAAGGAACCCAGATCGAGGCCCACGTTCTTGAAAGCCACGAGCTTCAGACCATCCTTGATGGCGTTGCCGATCCCGGAGAGGCCGATGAACTCGCCCTTACTTACATCACCGAAACCCCAGTCCAACTCGAAATCCGCCACGACCTTGGGGAACACGGTGGCGGCCCCCGGTACCAGGGAACTATTGAGCTGCAAGGTCAACGCCAGGTCCGCCACCGCTTCGGCGGCGATGCCCACGTCCACCTTCATGCTGCTGATGTTGGACAGCGTGAGCTTGTCGTTGCCCGCCTGGCCGGTGGAGAGGTTCACCGCGAACTCCGCGGTCAGATGCGTATTGCCCTTGTCCTTGGCGGTCACTTCCAAGGGACCCAACTGGCCATCGATCGAAGCATTGGGCACGGTGGCGTTCACCGTGATCAACATTTCGTGCGGGCTGGACATGTCCACGTAGAAGCCATCTCCACCACTGACACCAAACCCCAGATCCATCTCCCAGCCCACGTTGAGCGCGACGGCTCCGCTCGTCTTCAAGCCCAGGCCCGGGATGCCCAGGTCGAAGCCGATGCTATGGCCGATGTCCACCAAGGTGGTACCCAGTTTCAGGTTCCACTGCATGAACTCGTCCTTGAAGGCCACGCCCTTCTTGTCGATATTCGTGTCCAGCATGACGTCGGCTTGGGTCACCGAGCCGTCCGCGTTGGTGTCCTTCAGGACATTCAGGCCGCTGGGGCCGAGGAGGTTGAAGAGCTCCTTCGACACGAAGTTCTGGTCCGGGTCCGTCGCGGTGGCGATCCCCTGGCGCAGCGGCACGATGAAATCGTGGCGGAATTTGTCAATGAACCCGGCGGCCTCGGACAGCTTGCCGGTGAGCGGCAGCGAGAAGGAGAAGACCTTGCCGTCGAGCACATCCTGGAGCGCGCCGAGGAAGCTATCCACACCGTCGACGGCCAGGAGCAACTCATCGGTCAGGCTGAAATCGCTGGGATTGATGGATAGAAGGTCGTCGGGCACGAAAACGAAGTTGTCCCCGCCAGCACTTCCGTCGGACTTCAGCGTGCCGCCCAACTTGATGTCCCCACCTAGGTCGACGCTCAGTTGGCCGCCCACCTTGATGTCGCCCTTGAACAGCGACTCCGTGGGAAAGTACACCGGTAGATCGCCCGTGATGCTGCCGCTGAAAGTCCCCTTGAGCGAGTCGAGACCACCGGCCAGGATGTCGGTGATAAGGACGTGGTCCGTCTTCGCACCGTGGCTGTCCTTGAACAGCTTGGCGTCCACGCCCAGGCTGAAGTCCGCGCCGATGTTGGCACTGCCCTTCTTTACGAAGAGCCCCAGCGGCCCCATGGCCGCGGTGAACTCCAGGCCCGTACCGCCGGCGCCGATATGACCGGTGGCGCCCGTCTTGTCGAAGAGGTAGACCTTGGTGGGGTTCGACAGGTCGAAGCCCACGTCCAACTCCAGGTTCACGTTGCCCGAGGCATTGAGCTGCGCGTTACCCGCCAGCTTGGCGAAGGAGGGCAGGCCGAGGTCCAGGTTGATGCCCAACTGCTTGCTGAAGCTCGGGTTGAACCCCAGTTGCAGTTCCAGTATCTGGTTGCTGCCGTCGGGGACCAGGGAGAGCTTGAGCGCGTCGGAACTCGCCGGAATACCGAAGGCTTCCTTGAGCTTGGATTCCAGCTCTTGGATGCTGGAGGCATGGTCGCTACTGGCCGAATTCACCCCACTGGTGAACTGCGTGGCGAAAGCGAGCAGGTCGTTCACACTCACGTTCACCAGCGGCAGCTTGTCGTTCAGGAATCCGAATTGCTGGAACTGGCCGAGGAACTGGGACAGCGCCTGCAGGCCGCTGATGATGTCGGAGAAGCCGATGTGGCTGAAGCTACCCAGGTCACCGAACCCGGAGGTCGTGACCACCACGTGGGGCGCCACGCCGTTCAGGGGATCGCCGATGTCCTGAAGGGTGACGGTGACGGTGGGGCTCGCGCCCAGGTGGATGAAACCGAGCGCCGGCGTCAATCCCACCGCCAAGGTCAAGGCGCCGTTGGCGGCGACGATGGGCAAGGCCACGGGCGAGTTGGCGTCACCCACCTTCATATCGACCAGACCGTCGACCAGCTGCTTGAGCGAGATGCGATGCCCCAACACCCCGTCGGCGCCCTTGATACCGGCCGAGATACTGCCGGCGAGGTTACCGTTACCGGTCAGGCTGATCCCCGCAAAGCCGAAGTTCGCGGTGGCGTTGATGCCGCCCGGCGTGGACAACGCGAAGTCGCCCTTGGCCACCGCATTAGTCAGAAAAAACCGATCCATGAAGTTCAGACCGCCGATGGTATTGCCATCGATGACGCCGTCCTGCACTTCGTTGGGCGTTGCGGTATCAGACTTCAGCAGGCCCAGCTTGATCGCCGCAGAGGAACCGTTGGAGGCCTCCACGTGAAATAGCGTACTGCCTGCCCCGCCGAAGGTGGTGTCGGTCAACGCGATGGCCGTACCCGCGGCGTTAATGGCACCGGTCACTTTGCCACCCGTGGCAGCCTCGATATCGGCGATCACGTCCCCCAGGGTCTTTGCCCCGAGCAGGGACACGGCGGTGCGTGCCCCATCGTGCGTCACCACCGTGAGGTCCTGCAGGACCCCGCTCTGCGTATCGGTGAAGCCCAAATCCGTGCGGGCGGCGTTCCCGGCGTCCGTGGTGATGGTGAAGCTGGTGACGCTGCCGTCCTTCGCCGTGACGATCAGGCGCTGGCCGATGGAGGTCGCGCTCAATTGCGTGCTGAGCCCTGCTGCCTTCAGCGATCCGTTGAACTGAGTGACCAGATCCAGGATGTTGTGGTTTGCCTGCGAGTCGATGTCGTGCTTGCCCACGGCGTTGGTGCCAATAAGGGTCACGTCCTTCACCGCGCCACCGTTGACGCTCACGTGCAAGACGGCGTCCCCACTGAGACGTCCCACGATCCCGGGCATGGGACGCCCCGCCTCGATGAACGGACTTCCTGCGCTGGCGTCGGAGGTCGCGCTCGCCGCGAAGCCCAGGGCCGTGACGGCCGGATCGGCGGCGTCGGCACTGAGCGTGAAACTGGTCACCGACGCGTCCTTGGCCGTGAGTGTCAGCTTGCCGGCATCGAGTCCAGCCTTGAGCTTGCTGCCGAGCCCGGCCGTGGCGAGGGCGCTGTCCAGGTCCGCCTGCAACTGGTTCAAGGTCGTGTTGTTCTTAGTGGCATCCGCCGCTAGCAGCACCACCACGGCAGCGCCCCCGTTGAGCGCGATGCTGAACTTGGCATCCTGGGCGAGGCGCCCGAAGATCGTGCTGACCTCGCCTTGCGCCATCAGGCCCAAGGTGGAGGAGATGATGTTGCTGCCGATCTCGGCGAGCGGCGTGCTGGTGGAGACCTGGCTTGCCGGCGGGTTGTCCGAGAGGTCGATTCCAACCGTGAGCGTCACCCCCGCGTGGGCTGCCACGCGCAACGTCGACTTGGTGGAGAGGTTGAGGAGCGGCTGCAGGTTCAGGCTGAAATCGGCCGGGAAGTCCTGATAGGCCTGCAGCACCCCGTTGGCATCCTTGGCATGGACCGCGGCCGAGATGTCCAGGTTGTAGGTGAGGGTGTTGTGCGTCGGGTCGTAGGTGGCCCCGATCTGGTTGAGACCCTGCTGGGTGTGGCCACCGGTGATGATGTCCGCCAATTTCAGCGCCAGTTCCTGGGCGCTGTGGAAAGTCGGGCTGTTCTGGGCATCGAGGAGCTTTGCGCCCTGCGCCGGATCGGGGTTATTGGCGTCGAAGAGCAGCGTGCTCTGCACCATGTCCTTGAACTTCAGCACGTCGGAAAGTGCAGCACTGACGAAGGGAATCTTGACGTTCTTCACCAGATCGCTGGACCGCAAGCCGTCGAGCCACTGGGCCAACTGGCCCACCATGGAAACGAAGCCCGGCGCATTGAAGTTGTTGAACTTCAATAGCGAATCGAGGTTGACCTGAGTCAGGCTCAGATTGAACCGGCTGTTGCCGTCCTTGTCGAGCGACGGACCGCTCATGCTGAACGGATTTCCGCTGTAGGAGATGTCCACGGCGGGCGGGTTGAATCCCAACCCCGTCTTCACTTGCAGCGGAAGGTCCAGGCTCACGCTGGAGGCCGCCCCGGGCTTGTCGCTAAATAGGCTGCTCAGGTTCCCCCCCAGGTCCGCGAGGCCGGCCCGGGCATCCACAGCCACCTGGCGCGTGATCTGCACGTCACCTGTGGCCTTGAACTGCAGCCGGTCCAGGGAAGCCCCCCCCTTGGCTGCGCTGAGCGTCGTGACGCCCGCCCCGGTGAGCGCCGAGTTGATCTCGCCCACCAGTTGGTCCAGCGTCGTGTTCGCCTGCGTGGACGCCTTCGTGAGCGTGACGACCTTGGGCAGTCCGTGGGAGTCGGAAACCAGGAAGCTCACATCAGCGGCCAGCTGGAGCGCGGGGGGCGCGCTCGCGGCCACCTGGCTCGCGCCACTAGCCAGGGAGATTTCGTCGGAGGCGAAGCCCAGTGGGCTCAAGCTGCCTGCCGTTGTGGTGAGGGTCAGCTTGCCCGCGCTCTGGCCCGCGGTGACCAGACCGGCGAACCCCGCCGTCGCAAGTGCGGTGTTGAGGTCACTCACCAGATCGCTGATGCTGTGGTTGGTGGTCGTGGACGCGGCCGTCAGGGTCACCCGCCGTGCGTCGCTGTCGCCCAGGCGCAAAATGAAGCTCGCGTCGTGGGTCAGGGTGACCGCCGTGGGCGCATTCACCGCCGTCACCACGCCCGAGGTGGCGGCTCCGAACTGGCTGGGATCGAAACCGAGTTCCGTGGGTGCGCTGGGGTTGAGGAAACTCGCATCCAGACTCGCGTTCAGGGTGATGTGGCCGTTGTTGACCGAGGCGCCAAGAAAACCGACGTTCACATCCACGTTCACGTTCTGCGCGTTGGCGGTCACACCCACGGACAGGTTCTTTGCCTGGACAAAGAAATCCCCCGAGGTCGGCGCTTCGCCAGAGCTGAAGACCCCGAAGTCCAGGGTCATGGACAACTTCGCGTCCAGGCCGAGATTGGCGTTCAGGTGCACGCCCAGGGCGTCTGCCTGCTGCCCCAGATCAACGGGGAGGCTGCTGTTGAAATCAGCGGTTATACCCATCTCGAAGCCGAGCTGATGGGCATCGCTCAGGTCTTTCACCGAGCTCACCTTGAGACTCAGTGGCCCGGCACTGGGATCCAGGGTCTGCAGGAAGCTGATGAAGTTGGCGCGGGCCTCGGTGCTGGAACTATTTTTTAGCGCCGTGAGGTGATCACCGATCTTGCCCAGGAACCCGGCGTCGAAGGCCTCGGTGAAGCTGACGGCCCCGTCGCTGTTGGTGTCTAGCGCGGTGAGGCCAGCCAGGGGGTTGGCGGCGTCGTTGGTGACACTGAGCAGGTCGCTTAGCTTTGGCGCCGCGGTCTTGGCGTTGGCGCCGCTGCCCACCGATTTGACGATGAGCGGGATCGTCGTCTGCAGGAGCGGATCGGTGGAGATGAAAGCGTCGAGCTTCTGCGCGAGCTGGTGGATGCCGCTTTGCAGCACGTCCGCCACCAGCGGCGAGAGGACGTCCGCCGAGAGCAGCAACCGGCTCTCCAGGGCTTCGAAGACCGGCTTCCTGCGCACCCGCGGAAACTGGGCCGACTGGCCACGACGACGGAAGACGCGCGCTTCGTTCTGAATTTTGGACATTGTCTACTCTCCACCGGTTGTCAGCCCTATTGGCCGACGCGCCGGGAGTTGCCGCCACCGCAATTGCCCGCACCGCCCCCTGGGGGCCGTGCGGACGCTCATTCACTCATTCACTTCGGTGCAGTTCTCGCCCGCGCCAGCGCGGACGGGCTTGTCGGACCCTCGCGGCCACTGCCGCTGTCTCGGCCCTGCACCTGTTCCCCAAAAAACGGCTCCCAGGTTTCGATCCTGGGTGCATCGTCGTTCTCAAGTTCTCGGCCACCGTGCCGATACTGACTTTGTATGTCCGCAGTACGGGCACCTGAACTCGCGCAAAACGCACACTGTCGACACCCAACAGGTTTCGCGCCAAGCGAGTGGTTCGTCATCCCAGGACGGAGCCCTAGCGCCTAGCCTGATGACAGTCATACATTGAGATTAGCGCAACGGCAATGGATCCGGAAGGGGTGGCACCGCATTCATTTTTGTGAAATCTGTCAACTCGCTACAAATCAATGGTGACCATTGATTTGATGGGTGAACATTTGACGTTTTGAACCGATTTTCTCGGTCGAAAAAGGCTTCGCGAAAGCCGGTTTCCCTCCCCAGCGCGCACCCCGGGGTCCCCCCGAGTTTCAGCGCCCTCCGTCGCCCTCGACCGGGAAACCAAGGATCCGGAAGGTCCTGGCGGCGAACCCGAAGTCGCCCAAGGGCTCCATCCCCAAGCCCAGGATGTGGGCACGCAGCGATCGGGGGTTGTCGGCGGCGACGAAACACACGCCAACGCGAAAGCGGGGTGCTGCCGCCCTGCGTAGCGCCCCGTAGAGCCCCCGCAACACCCCTTGGCCGCGCCAGGGGCGCCCCACACAGACGGGGCCGTAAATGAGTGGGTCCTGCAAGTCCAGGCGGTCACCCCGAAAGGATAGGTCCGGGAACCGGTCGGCCATGGCCGCCAGGATGGGAAACTGCCGGTTGTAGGCCAGGGTCGACCCACAGAGATAGCCGGCCACCTCCCCCGCCTCTCGCGCCACGACCACGGTCACGTCCGCTCGCATTTCCAGGAACTGCTGCGCGTTGAAGCGCGCTGAGAGGAACCCGTGCTCTGTCTCGGCCGCGGACAGGTTGTCCTTGAGATTGGCCTCCTGGAGCTGGAGCACGGCTTCCAGTTCCTCCTCGCGCAGCGTCGCGAATTCCATGGCGCCTACTTCTTTTAATGGGGCTGTGACATCTGGGCACGGCGAGCCGGCGTCACCGGCCCATCCGACCAAGGCGATCAAGGAGCGCGAGCTCCTGGCGACTCGATCCGAATCGGCACCGAGGCAATCCCGAAGCCTCGGCAACGCGCCTAAGGACGGGCGGTTCAGGGGGAACGACCCGGAGCAACCTACTCGCAGCGCCCCCGTCCGCGTTCACGCCCATTATGTCACCGGACCATGGTAGCGCGCCGCGAGGGCCTGCGTAGCGCTGCGCTGCGCTCACGGCTGCGGGCGCAGCGCCTTGACGCCCTCCTGCGCCACGTCCAACACCTCACCCTCAGTCAGCCCGGACCGCGCCCGGGTGCGTCGAACCCGATCGACGGCATCCTTGGGTAACTTGATACCATGGAACTCCAGGCTCTCCTCAACGATCGACGCCATCGTTGCGAGGCTACCCGCCCAGCTACCCACGCAGCAGGGCCCTGGTTGCACGACGCACGACGCAGTGAGCCAAACCACTCGCGACCCAATACACTCACCATCCACACGGTCAGCATGCCGCCTCATGTGGAAGCGCTCTTGACGCCGCACAAACTGAGAAGCAAGACCGGCACGTCAGTGACGACGATGCTCCACCTGGTGTCGTTGTCGATGCCGAGATACCCATGTATCAGCCGGTTGCGGGTGGCAATGACGAGACGCCACGGTAGTTGCGGATGTGCAGCGCGGACAACATCGGGCAGGTGGGAGGCAGCTTCGCCGATCAGTTCCAAGTTCCGCAGTGTCGCATCTTAGTTGAGACCGCTCGCGATACAACGATCCCGATCAAGCCCATCGGTGTACGCGATGACCTTCTCAGCGAACGAGGTCACGTCGTCGATGTAGAAGCGCCACTCACGCGCGGCGACATCAGACATAGACAGCCTCCTTCTCGATGAAAGGGCGCAGTTCAGGGCGAAGCGCCCTATCGGTGACCAGATCGACGGGGCGGCCCAGGAGATCCTCAAGGAAGAACTGGACGCCAAAGTAGCGCTCTGACGTGGCCGGGCCATCGAACGACACGAGGATGTCGATATCACTGTCGACCCGTGCAGCGTCACGCACCGTCGACCCGAACAGGGCGAGGTGAGTGGCTCCGAAGCGGGCCACCAGGGTAGGCTTGCTCAGGGCAAGCTGCTCTAGTAGCTGTGCACGACTCATTTTGCCTTCCACTCATAGGACATCATCATGGCGCCTTGGCGTGACAGGTCAACTTCTTTGGCTACCAAGCTCACGAACTGTTGACGATCGCCGGGTACTACATTTGTTCCGCAAGGCGGCGCCCGACGGGTTCCGACTTTTCGGTCGAGCTCAGCTCGCATTCCCAGACAACAAAGACTCGCCAGCCGAGACGCTTGAGGGCGCGTCGAACCTCGGCGTCGCGCTGGACGTTCCTTTCGAACTTGGCTTGCCAGAACGCCGTGTTGCTCTTCGGCATGTTGGCGACCTTGCACCCATGATGCCGATGCCAGAAACAACCATGCACGAAGACAACCGCGCCGAACCTCCGTAGGACGAGGTCCGGCCTTCCTGGCAACGCCGCCCCGTGCAGCCCGTATCGCAGCCCCAACGCATGGAGACTCCGCCTCGGCGCAAGTTCCGGCGCTGTGTTCCTGCCCCTGATTCGGGACATCCGCTCCGAACCCTCGGCGGGTGACAGGGAATCGACCCTCTGGAGCGCACTTCATCGCGTTGCCTCTGGCCTCTTCAATTCGTAAAACGGCCAAGCTGCTGTCGGGGTAGCGGCCGATCGTCAGCTCGCGGCGCCGGCCGCCGTGTCGATACCGAAGGATCCAGCCCGCCACGCCGGCGCGTGGAAAGCGGTGTGCCCGCCTTGATCCAGTGCCTGAGTTGAAGGTCCGACAGAAGGCTTTTGTCGCGTGCCATGTCCACCCCATTGTTCGGATGTGGGCCGGATCGCAGCTACCCGCCTAGCTACCCAGCCGGCTACCCAATTTGAGTGAAACCTGGTGAGACCTCACTATCCAGAAAATCCGCCGAACCCCGAAATCGCCAGCATTCATGCGCGTTTTCGGGTGGCAATTGGGCTGGCGTGAGACGCCGTGAAACACTACATCAAAACAATGTCGTACTGCTCCTGGTTGTAGATGCTCTCCACCTGCAGGGAAATGGGCTTACCGATGAAGTCACCGAGCATGGCAAGGCTGTCGGATTCTTCATCCAGGAACATGTCCACGACCTTCTGCGAGGCGAGGATGCGGAATTCGCGGGCGCTGAATTGGCGGGATTCGCGCAGCACATCGCGCAGGATCTCGTAGCACACCGTTTGCGGTGTCTTCAGGGCACCGCGCCCCAGGCAGACCGGGCAGGCCTCGCACAGATGGTGGGCCAGGCTCTCCCGGGTGCGCTTGCGGGTGAGCTCCACCAGTCCGAGGCTGGTGAAGCCGCTCACCGTCACCCGGGTGCGATCGAGCAGCAGCGCCTTGCGGAGCTCGCCCAGCACCTGCTCCTTGTGCGGTGCGTTCTCCATGTCGATGAAGTCGACGATGATGATGCCGCCTAAGTTGCGCAGACGCAGCTGGCGCGCCGTGGCATGGGCCGCCTCCAGATTGGTCTTGAAGATCGTGTCGTCGAAGCTGCGTCCGCCCACGAACCCCCCGGTGTTCACATCCACCGTGGTGAGAGCCTCGGTCTGGTCGATGATGAGATAGCCGCCTGATTTCAACGGCACGCGCCGACCAAGTGCGCGCTGAATCTCGTCGTCGATGCCGTAGAGGTCGAATAGCGGCCGCTCACCCGCGTAGTGGTGCAAGCGCTCATGGGCGGCGGGACTGTAGTCCGCGGCGAAGCGGCGCAGCCGGTCGAAGGTTTCCCGGGAATCCACCAGCACTCGCCCGGTTTGGTCGTCCGTCATGTCCCGCAGTACGCGTGCGGCGAGGTCAAGATCCTGATAGAGCAGGGCGGGAGCCTGCGCCACCTTGCCGCGCTCCTGGATGCCCGTCCAGAGCTTGCGCAGGTATTCCACGTCCCGGGAGAGGTCGCGGTCGCTGGCCTGCTCAGCCACCGTGCGCACGATGAAGCCACCGGTCTCGCCGGGGGGTATCAGATGCTGCAGGCGCTCCCGGAGTTGCGCGCGCTCCTGCTCGTCGCCGATGCGCTGGGAGATGCCGATGTGGAACTCCTGCGGCAGGTAAACCAGCAGGCGGCCGGCCACCGAGAGTTGGGTGGACAGGCGTGCCCCCTTGGTGCCGATGGGATCCTTGATCACCTGGACCAGGAGCTTTTGTCCACCCTGCAGTAGGGTCTCGATGGGGCGGGGTTCCGTATTGCCGGAGCGCAGTTCCCAGATGTCGCCCACGTGGAGGAAGGCGGCGCGGTCGAGGCCGATCTCGATGAAGGCCGACTGCATGCCGGGCAGCACACGGTTGACCACACCCAGGTATATGTTGCCCACGATACCGCGACCACGCGCGCGCTCGATGTGAAGCTCCTGTATGACTGCCTGCTGGACCACCGCAACCCGGGTTTCCTGCGGGGTCAGGTTGATCAGGATCTCATCACTCATGGGCGTGGCTCAAAGGGGGAATCGGCCCAGGGCCTTCAGCATTTGCCCGGTTTCGAAGAGGGGCAGGCCAACGACACCGGAGAAGCTCCCCTCGATGCGATTGACGAAAAGTGCCGCGCGGCCCTGGATCGCATAGGCACCCGCCTTGTCGGTGCACTCGCCCGTGGCCACGTAGCGACGGATCTCCTGCTCGTCCAGGGTCCGGAATTCCACGCTGCTGCGTGAGAGGGCCTCCTGGGTGCGCTCCCCGGTTCGTAGGACAACGGCGGTGAGCACCTCATGCGCTCGGCCGGAGAGCCGGCGGAGAAACTCAGCAGCCTCGGCAGGGGTCGTGGGCTTCCCCAGGATGGCGCCGTCCACTGTGACCGTGGTGTCCGCGGCAAGCACGGGCACTTGGGCCAAGCGGCGATCGCCCAGACGCATCCAGGCCACTTGCGCCTTTGCCTTCGCCACGCGCCGCACATAGTCCACTGGCGGCTCCTCCGGCAAGGGGGTCTCATCCACGTCGCGCGCCCGATCCGGCGCCTCGCGCAACAGGACCACCTCGAAGCCGACGCCGATCTGGCGCAGGAGTTCTCCGCGCCGGGCGCTACGGGAAGCAAGATATAAAAAGGATTCCGGGCTGCCCACGGGTGTCTACTCTCGATGATAGGGATGGTTGCGTAGCACGGAAACAGCACGGTAGATCTGCTCGGCGACGATCACGCGTACGAGCGCATGCGGCAGTGTCAGGGCGGAAAGCGATAGCAGTGGCCCGCACTCGGCCTTGAGCGCTTCGTCCAGACCGTCTGCCCCTCCCACCAGGAAATCCACATCTCGCCCCTCGGCCTGCCACCCCTCCAGCAAAGCCGCCAGTTCCAGGGTACGCACCATCCGCCCGCGCTCATCGAGCCCCACCAGCCGGGCACCGGGCGCGCGCGCAGCGCGCAGGCGCTCCGCCTCCATCGCCCGCAACCGGCCGAGCTGCGCCGGTGCTGGCGCTTTGACCTCTCGACGGGCAGGCCGCACCTCAACCAATTCCAGGGGAGCCTCCCGCGGCAGCCGGCGCGCATAGTCCTCGAAGCCCGCCTGTACCCAAGCTGGGACCTTTTGGCTCACCGTCAACAACCGCAGCTTCACGGCCGTCGCCTGCGCGAACAGGCACCGCAGGCTTCAGAGGCCCGCTGGCGCACCCCCATCGATCACCTCCCCGGCGCGTCCGGCGACCACCCGGCGCTGGGTCCCGCCACCCCACAGTTCCTCGAGGCTGTAGTAGCTGCGGGTCGCCGGTTGCATGACGTGGACGATGATGCAGCCGAGGTCGACCAGCACCCAATCCCCGCCCTCCTGCCCCTCGGTCCCGACCACGTGTCCGCCGCGCTCCTTCACCCGGTCGGAGATGTTCCGGGCCAGGGACTTCGCCTGCCGAACCGAATCGGCAGTGGCGACGATCATGTAGTCGAACAGCGTGGTCATGGGACGCACATCGAGGGACACGATATCGCGCGCCTTGATCTCCTCGAGGGCTTCAATGGCGGCTTGCCTGACGTCGTCAACCTGCATCGAGATCCCTATATAGGTTATGGTCCTGAATATAATCGAGAACGCTCCCGGGGAGCAAATAGCGAACACTCTCCCCTCGGGCGAGCTTACGCCGGATGGCGGTGGCAGCGATATCCAGCGGCGTGATCTCGCAGAGCAGCACCGCGCCCGCCGGTTCGCTGCCGGGATCCGATTTTTGGCGCTTTTGGTACTCCGCCGCGAGTTCGTCGGGCAGGTGGCGGGTGTCGAAGGGCGCACCCGGACGCCGCGCAATGACCACGTGGGCGAGTTCGAAAAGCAGGCGCCAGCGCGACCACGTGTTGAGCAAAAGAAAGGCGTCCGCGCCCATCAGAAGGCAAAGCGCCGTGGACGCCGGCACCTCCTGGCGCAATTCCAGCAGCGTGTCGACGGTGAAACTCGGGCCGGCTCGGCGCAATTCCCGATCATCGACCTGCAGGCGGGAATTACCCTCGACGGCGCGACGTGTCATCTCCAGGCGGTCGGCCGCCGCGACACCGGGGAGCGCCCGGTGCGGCGGTACCGCCGTGGGGATCAACAGCACGCGGTCCAGGCCCAGTTGATCCGAAACCTCCTCGGCTAGCCGGAGGTGGCCGTGGTGGACGGGATCGAAGGTCCCGCCCAGTATGCCTAGGCGCCCTGGCACGGGCGCGTCGTGGAGGGCATAGGAATCAGGCGAGCCCGTCCGTCAGAGTACGAGACGCCGCACGTCGCTCAACGTGCGATTGAGATGGGCGATGAACCGCGCTCCCTCGGCGCCGTCGATTACCCGGTGGTCGTAGGACATGGACAGCGGCAGGATGAGCCGCGGAACCAGTTGCCCATCGCGGTACACGGGCTTGAGCACCGAGCGCGACACGCCCAGGATTGCCACCTCTGGCGCGTTGATGATGGGGGTGAAGTGAGAGCCGCCGATCCCGCCCAGACTAGAGATGGAGAAGCACCCGCCCTGCATGTCCGCCGGACCGAGTTTCTTATCGCGCGCCTTCGCGCTGAACTCGCCCAATTCCTTCGCCAGCGTGAGCACGCCCTTCTGGTCCACGTGACGCAGCACGGGAACGACGAGCCCGTCGGGGGTATCCACCGCCACGCCGACGTTGAAGTAGTCCTTCAAGATCAGGTTCTCGCCGTCGGCGGAGAGCGAGCTATTGAAGCTCGGAAAAGCCTTCAGGCCGGCCACCACGGCCTTCATCAGGAACACGAGCAGGGTGACCCGCACGCCGGACTTCTGGTGCTCCTCCGAGAGTTCCCGCCGGAAAGCCTCCAGTTCCGTGATGTCCACCTCGTCCTGCTGCGTCACATGGGGAATCATGACCCAGTTACGGTGCAGGTTGGCGCCGGAGATTTTTTTGATGCGTGCGAGCGGTTGTGCGCGCACGGGCCCGAACTTGGAGAAGTCCACATTGGGCATGGGAAGCAGGCTGAGCCCGCCCCCTCCGCCTGCCGCGGGCGCGGGCTTGGACAGCGTGGACTTGACGTAGGTCTGGATGTCCTCGCGCAGCAAACGCCCCTTCGGACCGGTTCCCGTCACGCGCCCGAGATCCACGCCCAACTCGCGAGCAAAACGCCGGATGGCCGGGCTCGCATGCGCGCCGAAGAAGCCTTTTTCGTCCACCGGCGTCAAGCCAGTTGGCGCAGCAACCGCCGCCGCGGCCGCCAGTGCAGGTGCTGGCGCCGCAACCACCGGTGCGGGGGTGGGTGGGGCCGCTGGACTGGCCGGGGCAGCGGCCGGAGCGGGCGCTGGCGCGGCAGCAGCCTCCTCGGCCACTTCCAGACGCAGCACCGGCACACCCTGGGCCACTTTGTCGCCGAGCTTGATCAGGATCTCGGTCACCACCCCCGCAAAGGGTGCCGGCACTTCCATGGTGGCCTTGTCGCTTTCCAGGGTAACCAGGGAGTCCTCCTTGGCCACCCGGTCGCCCACTTTCACCAGGATCTCGATTACGGGGACATCGGCGTAATCACCGATGTCGGGGACCTGAACTTCCTTCACTGCTGCCAATATATTCTCCAGTTCGCCTTTGCCGAGGGGCACTGAGGCCTCAGACCGTGGGAGGATAGGGCTTCGCGGGATCGATGCCGTACTTGCGGATGGCTTCGGTGACGACGCTGGCGGCGACCTTTCCCTCGTCGGCGAGGGACTTCAAGGCCGCTACCGTGACGAAGTACCGGTCCACCTCAAAAAACCGCCGCAGCGAGGTGCGCAGGTCCGAACGGCCGAAGCCGTCGGTGCCGAGCACGCGATAGCTGCGCTTGATGAAAGGGCGAATTTGGTCAGCGAAGGCCCGCATGTAGTCGGTCGCCGCGATCACGGGACCCACGCGCCCTTCTAGACACTTTTCCACGTAGCTCTGGCGTGCAGGCTGTTCGGGATGGAGCAAATTCCAGCGCTCTACCTCCAGCCCTTCGCGGCGCAGTTCGTTGAAGCTCGGGCAACTCCACACGTCGCCCTGGACCCCGAAATCCTGGGCCAGGAGTACCTGTGCGGCCAACACCTCGCGCAGGATCGTCCCGCTGCCCAACAGTTGCACGACCGGGCCCTTCGCCCCGACCGACGCCGGAGCAAACAGGTACATGCCCTTCAGGATCCCTGCCTCCACGCCCTCTGGCATGGCCGGATGGGTGTAGTTCTCGTTCATGATCGTGATGTAGTAGAAGACGTCCTCCTGCTCGGCGTACATCCGCCGCATCCCGTCCTGAACGATGACCGCCAGTTCGAAGGCATAAGTCGGATCGTAGGTGACGCAGTTGGGGATGGTCGACGCCAGCAGGTGGCTGTGTCCATCCTCGTGCTGCAGCCCCTCACCGTTTAGCGTCGTGCGCCCAGCGGTGCCGCCCATGAGGAAACCACGCGCGCGACTGTCCCCGGCCGCCCAGGCCAGGTCGCCCACGCGCTGGAACCCGAACATGGAATAGAACATGAAGAAGGGGATCATCGACACGCCATGCGTACTGTAGGCGGTGGCAGCCGCGATCCAGGAAGACATGGCGCCGGGCTCGTTGATCCCTTCCTGCAGGATCTGGCCGCTCTTGTCCTCCTTGTAATACATCAGTTGGTCGGCGTCCTCGGGTTGGTAGAGCTGGCCCACGGAGGAGTAAATGCCCAACTGGCGGAACATGCCTTCCATCCCGAAGGTGCGCGACTCGTCGGGAATGATGGGGACCACGAACTTGCCGATGCGCTTGTCGCGGATGATGATGTTGAGCACCCGCACGAAGGCCATGGTGGTGGACAACTCGCGGTCCTCGCTGCTTTTGAGCAAGGGCTCGAAGGCGGAGAGTTCGGGAATTTCCATGGGCTGCGCGTTACGCCGACGCTGGGGCAAAGAGCCCCCCATGGCCTCCACGCGCGAGCGCAGATAGCGCATCTCGGGGCTGTCCTCCGGTGGCCGGTAGAACGGAACCTCCTCGAGTTTGTCGTCTGCGATGGGTATGGCGAAGCGGTCGCGGAAGGAACGGATGGAGGAGGTGCCCATCTTCTTCTGCTGATGGGTAATGTTCTGCCCCTCTCCCGACTCACCCATCCCGTAGCCTTTGATGGTCTTCGCCAGGATAACCGTGGGCTGACCTTTGTGGGCGACGGCGGCCGCGTAGGCGGCAAACAGCTTGTGCGGGTCATGGCCACCGCGGTTGAGCCGCCAGATGTCATCGTCGGACATGTTGGCGACCATGGCGGCCAGCTCCGGGTACTTGCCGAAGAAATGCTTGCGCACGTAAGCGCCGTCGCGAGATTTGTAGACTTGGTACTCACCGTCCACAGCCTCTTCCATGCGGCGCTGCAACAGCCCATCCTTGTCACGGGCGAGGAGCGGATCCCAGTACCCTCCCCAGATGACCTTGATGACATTCCAGCCCGCCCCGCGGAAGTCCCCTTCGAGCTCCTGGATGATCTTGCCGTTACCACGCACCGGGCCGTCCAGGCGTTGCAGGTTGCAGTTCACCACGAAGACCAAGTTGTCCAAACGCTCTCGGGACGCGAGCGCGATAGCGCCCAGGGACTCCGGCTCGTCCATCTCGCCGTCGCCCATGAACGCCCAGACCTTGCGTCCGTCGGTGTCGAGTACGCCGCGATCGCGCAGGTACTTCATGAAACGCGCCTGATAGATGGCCGTGAGCGGTCCGAGTCCCATGGACACGGTAGGGAACTGCCAGAAGCTGGGCATCAACCAGGGGTGAGGGTAGGACGACAAGCCCTGACCGTCGACTTCTTTGCGGAAGTTCTCCAGCTGCTGTTCGCTGATGCGGCCCTCGAGGAAGGCGCGCGCGTAGATGCCGGGGGCGGAGTGCCCCTGCATGTAGATCAGGTCACCGCCGTGCTTGTCTGAGGGCGCGTGCCAGAAGTGGTTGAAGCCCACGTCATAGAGTGTAGCCGCCGATGCGAAGCTGGCAATGTGCCCGCCGAGGTCCGAGGAAACCTTATTGGCGCGCACCACCATCGCCATGGCATTCCAGCGCACGAGCGAGCGGATGCGATGCTCGAGCTCGAAGTCGCCATCCGCACGACGCTCCTGGCCGACGGGGATGGTGTTGATGTAGGCGGTGTTGGCGCTGTAGGGCAGGTAGGCACCGCCGCGGCGCGCCTTGTCGATCAGTTTCTCAAGCAGATAGTGCGCCCGCTGGGGCCCCTCGACCGCCAGTACGCCCTCGAGCGCTTCGACCCATTCCTGGGTTTCCTGTGGATCGGTATCCGGCAATTCAGCCATCGGAAGCCTTTGTGAGGTTGATGGGGAGGCGTCTGGGCGGCACTTCTCGTGCGTGCGCAGGCCACGCCAAGTATAACAGCGAAGCCTGCGCAACCGCAGCGCCGGTGGGGCGCAGGGACACCCCGGGCAAGCCTCCCGCCGGCGGTCTCAGATACGCTCGACGATCGTGCAGGTGGCTTGGCCGTGGCCGATGCACATGGCCTGCAGGCCGAACTGTCCACCCGTACGCTCCAGGCCCGCGAGCATCTTAGCCATCAGCCCGGCACCCGTGGCGCCCAGCGGATGGCCGTGGGCGATGGCGCCGCCCCAGGGATTCACGCGGTCCAGATCAGCGCCCGTCTCGCGCGCCCAAGCCAGCACCACACAGGCGAAGGCCTCATTCACCTCGAACCAATCGATATCGGTGATGGCGAGCCCCGCTTTCTTTAGCGCCCGCTCCGTGGCGGGTATGACGCCGGTGAGTTGCAGCGTGGGGTCGGACCCCACCACCACCCGGGCCCGGAACCGCGCCCGCGCGCGCAGGCCATCGGCGGCGGCACGTTCCCGGTTTCCCACCAGCACCGCGGAGGCGCCGTCGGAGATCTGGCTTGCATTAGCCGCCGTGACCACCCCGTTGCCCTCGGGACGAAAGACGGTTTTGAGGCTACGCATGCGATCCTCGTCCAACGCCGAGCGCACGCCCTCGTCCTTCTCAAGGATGATTGGCCGGGACTCCGGGCTCAAGCCCGGGATGGGGATGAGTTCGCTGTTCCACCCCTCCTGCTGAGCCGCGTGGGCCTTGTGGTGGCTGTCGCGAGCGAACTCGTCGAGTTCTTCCCGGCCGATGCCCCAGCGCTCGGCGATACGCTCGGCGCTCTCCCCCTGGTGAATGATTTCGTGGCGCCGGAAGAGTTCGGGGTTGAGCCGCTCGAAACCAATTACCGCCGGGTCTCCCAGGCTCAGGTCAGTGAACATGGGCACGCGGGTCATGCTCTCTACGCCAGAGGCCAGCACGTAGTCCATGTCGCCCGCCGCCACGGCCTGCGCCGCGAAGTGCACCGCCTGCTGGCTCGAACCACACATGCGGGTGAGCGATACGCCCGGCACGCTGACGGGAAACCCGGCGAGCAGCACGCCCAGACGGCCAGGGTTGGCCCCCTGCTCACCGGCCAGGGTCACGGTGCCGTCGATTACATCCTCGATCTTGTGGGGGTCCAGGCCCGCTCGGTGGACGACGCCGCGCAGGGCGTGGGCAAGCAGACTGTCCGGGCGCGTGTCGCGAAGGGCGCCACCGCGGCGGCCAAAGGGTGTGCGCACGGCTTCGAGGATCACGGCTTCTGACATGGCAATCTCCACGGTAACGAGGTGGCACCGGCACCGCCGGCTTTGGATCGGGGGAAAGGGTCTGGCCGCAGAGAGTGCCTGGGACCGGGCGGTTCAGCGGCGGGCGAGTTCACGGGCAATGATGTTGCGCTGGATCTCACTGGTGCCCTCGTAGATCTGCAGGACCTTGGCGTCCCGGAAGAGCTTCTCCAGCGGCAGGTCGGTGCTGTAACCCATACCCCCGAAAACTTGTATCGCCTCGGTGGCACAGAACATGGCGCTATCGGCGGCGAAGAGTTTCGCGCTGGCGGCTTGCAAGGTGTTGGGGCGGCCCTGGTCGAGCGAGCGCGCCGCCTGCCGCACCAACAGGCGGGAAGCCTCCACGCGCACGGCCATGTCGGCTAGCTTATGACCGATGGCCTGGTGCTCGATGATCGGACGGCCCATGCTGTGGCGCTGACGTGCGTAGGCCACCGCCTCATCCAGCGCCCGGGTGGCCAAGCCGAGCGCCAGGGCAGCCACCATGGGCCGCGAGCGGTCGAACACCTGCATGGCAATCAGAAAACCCTGGCCCTCCTCGCCAATGAGCCGCTCGGCCGGCACCTCGACTTGGTCCAGAAAAACCTCGGATGCGGGAGCCGCCCGCTGTCCGAGCTTTCCCAAGGCCGGTCCCACGCGCAGACCGGGCAAGTCGCGTTGGAGTAAAAAGGCGCTGATGCCGCGGCGGCCGGCAGCGGGATCGGTCTTGGCGAAGAGCACGAAGAAATCCGCCAGCGGAGCATTGGAGATCCACAGCTTCGATCCGTCGAGGACATACCCTTTGCCGGTGCGCCGGGCGCGGGTGGCGATAGCGCCCACGTCCGATCCGGCTCCCGGCTCGGTCAGCGCGTAGGCCCCCCACTGGCCAGCCAGGAGCCGGCCGAAGACCTCGCTTTTCTGCTGCGGGCTTCCCGCGCAGTGGAACACGTCGGCGACGATGGCGTTGATGCCCAGCGCCCCGGTGATACCCGCGCAGGCCCAGCCGAATTCCTCGGTGACCAGGGCCAGTTCCTCCGCACCCAAACCCAGACCACCCTGTGCCACCGGCACGGTGAGGTTGACCAGTCCCAGTTCACGCAGCCGCGGCGCCAACTCCAGCGGGAAGCGGGCCTCGCGGTCACAGGCTGCGGCCAGGGGTTGGATCTCGCGGCGCGAGAATTCGCGCGCGAGCCCCTGGATCAAGTCGCGCTCGTCCGCGCTCGCCGCACTCATCGGTCCCGGCCCCGTGCCACGGCAAAGGTCAAGCATGCACGGGTGCGCGTCAAGCGGCCGGTTCCCAGGACCAATCGCGGAACTGATCCCGCAGGCGGGACTTCAAGAACTTGCCCGTTGAGGTACGCGGGATGGCGTCGACGAACACGAAGGCGTCCGGAATCGCCCACCGAGCGAACCGCCCCTCGAGGAAGGCGCGCAGTTCCTCGGCCGAAACGGAGGCGCCGGATTTAGGCACCACCACCGCGAGGGGGCGCTCGGACCACTTCGGATGGGCCACGGCGATCACCGCGGACTCCGCCACGGCGGGGTGCCCCATGATGGCGTTCTCCAAGTCCACCGAACTGATCCATTCTCCCCCCGATTTGATGAGGTCCTTGGTGCGGTCCGTGATCTTCACGAAACCCAGTGGCTGGACCGCCGCCACATCGCCCGTGCGCAACCAGCCGTCAGCAGTGAAACTGTCCTCGGAGTGGGGCAGATCGTGATAGCTCCCGGTGATCCAGGGACCGTGCACCTGGATCTCCCCCACGGACTTACCATCCCAGGGCTGCTCGCCCGCGTCGCCAACGATGCGTAGGTCCACCAGCGGCAGGGGATAGCCCTGGGAGGCCATGGTGGCGAAGCGTTCATCCTCGGTGATATCCGGCTGCAACTGGGTGGTCTTCGCGATGGTGGCAATGGGAGAGGTCTCCGTCATGCCCCAACCCTGGATAATTTCGATACCGAACCCATCGAAGGCCCGGATCAAGCTCTCCGGGACAGCGGCCCCGCCCACGGTGAGACGCATCCCTGCCAGACAACGCCAACGCTCGCGGTCGCGCGCGATCACCTGCGCCATGCCCAGCCAGATGGTAGGCACACCGCAACTCACCGTGACCTTCTCCGACTCGAACAGGGGCAGGAGGTCATCGGGATGGAGGTAGGGTCCCGGAAAAACCAGCTTGCACCCGATCATGGCGGCGGCGTAGGGTATGCCCCAGGCATTGGCATGGAACATGGGGACCACGGGCAGCATGACATCCTTGCCGGACATGTCGACGGCATCGGGGAGGCACTGCACGAGCGAGTGCAGGACCTGCGATCGATGGGAATACACCACGCCCTTGGGTCTGCCCGTAGTGCCCGAGGTGTAGCACATAGCCACTGGGTCGTTCTCGTCCATCTCCGGGTAATCCCAGTCGCCCGTGGCCGTGGCCAGAAAATCCTCGTAGTTCAGATAACCCTCAGGGACCGGCTTGCCTGTGAGCGGCACGACAATCACCCGCTCGATGCGGGTCTGTGCCTTGAACTGCTCGAACAATGGGAGCAGCACGTCGTCGACGATGATGACCCGGTCCTGCGCGTGGTTGGCGATGTACCCAATGTCCTCGGGCGCCAGGCGCAGATTCAAGGTGTGCATGACGCCGCCGGAGGCAATCACGCCAAAATAGGTCTCGAAGTGCGCGTAGTGGTTCCACATGAGGGTGGCGACACGATCACCCTTGCGCAAACCAGCCCCTTCCAGGGCCTCAGCCAGCAGCCTCGAGCGGCGGTAGAACTCGCCGTAGTTGCTGCGATGGAGGGACTTGTCCGGGAGTCGCGAGACGATCTCGACACCGGCGAACAGGCGACCCGCTCGCTCCAGAAAATGGCACAGGTTCAACGGAACCTGCATCATGGTGGACCGCATGTCACTCCCCCTTTTGCGATTGTTCTGCTTATTCTGATCCCGCGCTTGCCTCTATGTTGCCTCATTTCCGGGGCGCCGTTGCACCGTCCCAATAACGGCTCAGGGAGCCGGGGAATAGGCCTGCTCGAACTCCTGCACCTCCGCTTCGGAAACCTCGGGACCCGTGAGGCCCCAGCGCTCCTCATCCACCCAGTCCGGCGCGGTGGCGACCCACTCGGGGCCGCCATTGGCGGCAAGCCAGGCGCAGAGCGTTTCGCAGTCGAGCGCCGACCCACTGTGCTCGTGGCCGAGCACTTCCGCGACCTCGTCCCACAGAAGGGAAACCACGATGTTCGTGGTGGCGCCACGGCGGCGCAGTCCGATGGTTACTTCAGGCATGTTCCGACTCCCGGAGTTCAGCGCCCACAGGTTCAGGGCAATTTTGGCTGGGGCACTCTGGTAGCGCCCATGCGGGCATTTTGCCCGACGCCCAGGCGCTGCGGGAGGAGCCACGACCCGGGCCGGTGCGGGTCAACAGCTTCGCCGCTCAAGCCCTGGCGGGGCGGCGAGGGGGCGGGCGGACCCTCCGCCACGAGTGGCGCGTCATGGGTTGGGCGGCGCCTGCAAGAGGCCCGGATGGCGGGACCAGATGGCGGAAGTAGGCCGTTTCAGCGTTGGGGAACACCAGGGCTTCGTGCGCGTGGGCCGAGGACTCGAGAAGCTCACGCATGACCAAGCACGCCCTGTAGGGAAGGGAAAGCGACCCCAGCGCAACGCGCCGGCGACTCGCCCCGCGCATTACTCGAAGCTTCGGCGGTCCTCGATCAGGCGGCCGTCGGCCGGAAGGCTCTGCGGCGGTACGAACTCCACCTCGCCGCGCAGCTTGGTCAGGTCGCGCAGCGTGGTGGCCAGGGCATCGCTGACGCCCACGCTCCCCTGGGCGGTCTCGCACAGCAGGCGCATTCGGTCGTTGCCCTGGGCATCATGCTCAATGACCAAGCGCGCCTTGACGACCTCGGGATAGCGCCGCAGCACCTCGGAGAGTTGGAAGGGATGGACGAACATGCCTCGCACCTTGGCCGCTTGGTCGGCACGCCCCATCCAGCCTCGGATGCGTCGGTTCGTCCGCCCGCAGGGACTCGGGCCGGGCAACTCCGCCGACAGGTCGCCGGTGGAGAAGCGGATCAGTGGATATTCCGCGGTGAGCGTCGTCACCACTACCTCGCCCGGCTCCCCGGGTGCCACCGGCTGGGTACCGCCGGGCTCCAGGATCTCCACCAGGATGCCTTCGTCGACGACCAGTCCTTCGCGCGCCGGCGTCTCGTAGGCGATTAGCCCGAGATCAGCAGTGCCGTAGCTCTGGTAGGCGACTACCCCGCGTTGCGCCAGGAACTCGCGCGTGGCCGGAAGGAAGGCTTCACCACTCACGGCCGCCTTGGTGAGGCTGCTCGTGTCGCGCCCGGCCTCCTCGCCCTTCTCAAGCAGCAGACGCAGGAAGGAAGGGGTGCCGGCATAGGCCACCGGGCGAAGGTGGGCGATGGCCTCGAGCTGCAGTTCCGTCTGCCCCACGCCGGCAGGGAACACCGGGCATCCCAGGGCCTGGGCTGCGGAATCGAACATGAAGCCCGCGGGTGTGAAGTGGTAGGAAAAAGTGTTGTAGACCAGGTCACCGGCGCGAAACCCCGCGGCGTAGAGCGCACGGGCCATGCCCCAGAAGTCGGCCCGTGCGCCCTGGGGTTCGTAGATCGGACCCGGCGAGGAGAACACCCGTGCCATGCGCGCAAGTGGCCGGGCAGCGAAACCGCCGAAAGGGGGCTCCTCCCGCTGTAGGCGATGAAGATCTGCCTTGCGGGTAACGGGGAGCCGCGCCAGGGCTTCACGGCTATCGACGGGCGCATCCCCGATGTCGGCCAGCAGCCGCTTGAAATAGGGCGCTTCGCGCCGGGCGTGGCCGATTTGATCGGCCAGGGCACGCAGAAGGGCGCGCTCGCGCACCTCCTGCGGCCGGGTCTCGAGATCATCGAGGAAAGACTTCATCGCGTCGGGGTTCATTAGCACTGCTCTAAGGCTGCCTGAAGTAGGAAAAAGCCGACCACCCAAGGGGGAATGCTACCGTTTTCGGGTTTCATCCAAGCGAAGGCAGCCAGCCGAATGATCCTAACAGAATAGCGGTGCTGTTCAAGCCGGCCAGAGGTCAGCGCAGCAATTCGCCCGGTGACCCCGAGCCCCGGCGAACGGGTAATCCCAGGGCTGTTTGACCGAACGGTGGAAGTCCAGCATCGCCCGGGTAGATCGACGGGCGCTCGCAGGGTGCCTCCCCTCAACGCCCAAAACTTCCCGCGTGCCGAGCATCTACCGGCCAGCGTTCCTCGCGGATCACCCGGCGAAGCGTGGATTTAGTCTTTTCGCCCGTCATAGCCCAGCGAAGCGCCTGATTCCTACGCGTCGGGTCGCCACCTACCCCGCCCTTGGCCTTGAAGAACACTCCGACGCGTTCAACACCGTATCCAGCGAAGCGCATCGCGCCTTGAAGGTCCGCGCGACCCGGAGGCCGGCTGCGGATCGGTACAGCCTTGTCGGCGATAATAGAAGGATACGGCGTCACCGAAGGCGATATCGAGGCCCTTGAACAGGTCCGCGATAGGCGTCCCGCCGAGCCGAACCGCGTCGCATGATCCGGCTTCACACCCATGTCGTCTCGGAGGCGATGGCGCGCGAACCGAATCCTAGGGTGAACACCGGGCTCGACGCTCAGGCAGCCGAGACGTTGTTCCTCTCCAGCATCACCTTAGGCCGAACTTTTGTTCGGCATCGGAACTTTGCCAGCCGGCAATGGAGTTCCGCCACGGGCGTGGAGATCAGGTGAAGTCCGCCTTCTGTTTCCGTGCGGCCGCTCGTCACGATGCCGGGCGCAACCGGCGGCAACCACCCTGTACTGCCTGGCCTAGCGATTTCTCGCAAATGCGCATCGCGGGAGTTTGGGCTTCAGGCAAGCCAGCGCTTGCGCCGACGATAGGATTTGACGTCACGGAAGCTGGTACGCCCCGTGGAAGACATGCCGAGATAGAACTCCTTCACGTCCTCATTGGCCGCCAGTTCCGCCGCCGGGCCCTCCATGACCACGCGACCGTTTTCCAGGATGTAGCCAGCATCGGCATATTTGAGGGCCACGTTGGTGTTCTGTTCAGCGAGAAGGAAGCTCACTTCCTCGCGCTGGTTGAGTTCGCGAACGATCTCGAAGATCTCCGCCACGACCTGCGGGGCTAGGCCCATGGAGGGCTCATCGAGCAGGATCATTCTTGGTTGCGCCATGAGCGCCCGGCCAATGGCGGTCATCTGCTGCTCCCCGCCCGACGTATACCCTGCCTGGCTGCGACGACGCACTTTAAGCCGGGGAAAGTAGTGATAGACGCGCTCCAGGTCCGTCTTCAACTGGGCCCGGGTGATGCTTCGCGTGTAGGCCCCCGTGAGGAGGTTCTCCTCCACGCTCAGGTGGCCGAAGCAATGCCGGCCCTCCATGACCTGAATCACCCCCCTGCGCACGAGGTCGTTGGGGGTGAGCCGGTCGACGCGCTCGCCCTTGAACTCGATGGAGCCCTTGGTCACGTCCCCGCGTTCGGCGCGCAGGAGGTTGGACACCGCTTTCAAGGTGGTGGTCTTGCCGGCTCCGTTGGCCCCCAGCAGTGCCACGATGTGCCCCTTGGGGACCGCCAGGGACACCCCCTTGAGCACCAAAATGACGTGGTCGTAGATGACCTCGATGTTGTTGAGCGAAAGCAGCTTATCCATGGGGTTGGGGCCAAAAGAGGCGGCGTGCGGGCAGTTCCGCGCGGGTGCCTAGGACTCCTTGGAGCAGTCCCGAGGCGTGATGCCCTTCTCCTTCGCGTAGGCCGCAGCGGACTCCTCAAGCAGCGGGTGCACCAGGGCGCGGTTGCCCTCGATCCAATCGGACACCAAGGTCCAGCGCGTGCCGTCCCATTGCTGGATCTTGATCTTCCCGGAGCCTTCGTGGTCCAGGCAACTGGTCTTCACGGCGGGCATCAGGCCCGCGGCCCCCAGTTCCTTGAGCCGCGCCTCGCCGATGTCCAGGTGCTCCAGGGCCCAGCGAACTTCCTCGCCGGTGACGGGCCGCTTGCCGAACTTCTTCTGCGCGGTGCGGATGGCTTCCACGGTGATGAGGCCGATGACCAGGCCCCGGTTGTGGTTCACCGAAGCGATGCGGGTCTTGTCCGGCAGGTTCCCCTTCCCAGCCCCGTAGACGACCTTCTCCACGTCGTTGCTGAGTGCGGATTTCCCGGGCATGGTCATGGTCGCCGCTAGATAGCCCTTCGCCGCATCACCGGCAGGGACCGTGTCCTCCTCCGACCCCGCCCACCAACTGCCGATCATGTGATCCCGGGGGAAGCCGACCTTGGCGGCGGCCTTCATAGCCGTGGGGTTCATGACCCCGAAGCCCCAGAGGATGACCCAGTCGGCACGGCTCTGCCGCACCTCTTGCCACTGCGCTCCCTGCTCGTTCCCGGGCGGGGCGATGGGGTGCAGGCTCAGTTCGAAGCCGAAAGTCTTGGCCTCGGCCTGAAGGTAGCGGATGTTCTCCTTGCCGTAGGCGGAGTCCAGGTACACGTAGGCAATCTTCTTGCCTTTGAGGTCGCGCTTCTCCTTTTGGGCGATAAAGCTGACGATGGCCGTGGATTGCATCGGATAGGTGGTCACCAGGGGAAAGGCCCAGGGGAAATAGCGCCCGTCGACGGCGTCGGTCCGGCCATACCCGGTCATCACCAGCGGCACTTTATCGGCCAGCGTCTTTTCCAGCAGCGCGTAGGAGATGGGCGTGGACACCGGGTGGATCATGGTCCCGTGGGAGGGCGACTTGGTCTTCAGACGTTCGTAGCACTCCACGCCCTTGGCGGCCTGGTACTCGGTCTCGCACTCTTCCCAGGTTAGTTTGACCCCGCCCACGCCGCCGTCCTTGAGGTCCACGTAGCTCAGGTAATCCAGGAACCCGCCGAAGATGCCGGTGCCCGCGGGGCCGTAGGGGCCCACCCGGAAACTTAGCACCGAGATGAACTGCTCGTTGGCGGAATCGGCCTGAGCGGGTAGCACCGCGCAGGTGCCGAGCAGAAACCCAGCCATTGCGGCAAGGCATTTACGGGTTGGCAGCATCGTTAGCTCCTAACTGATTTCTGATCGTCTCGGTAGGGACGCATCTTGCCACGGCTCAGTGCGGGAAGGGCCAGAGCCGCAGCTTCTCCTTCGTAATCTGCCACAGGCGGGCCAAGCCGTGGGGCTCGACGATGAGGAAAAAGATGATGAGGGCGCCGAAGCTCATGTACTCGATGTAGGTCACCGAGGCCTTGTTAAAGGGCAGGTGCAACAACTGCGCCGCCGCCGGGATCGCGATGGACAGGAATATGGGCAGGACCACGAAGAAGGCTGCCCCCACGAAGGAGCCCAGGATCGTGCCCGCACCGCCGATGATGACCATGAACAGGACCCGAAAGGACATGTCGAGACTGAAAGCCTCGGGTTCCACGGTGCCAATGTAACAAAAGGCATACAGCGCGCCGGCCACGCCGCAGTAGAAGGAGCTCACTGCGAAGGCCAGCAGCTTGGTGCGCAGCAGAGGGATACCGATGACCTCTGCTGCCACGTCCATGTCGCGCACGGCCATCCACTGCCGTCCGGTATTGCTGCGTGCTAGGTTCTTCGCCAGCAGAGCGAGCACGCTCACGATGGTCAGGACGAAAAGGTAGTTGCGCCGCGGACTGTCGAGCGCGAGTCCCAGGACGTGCACGGGCTGGGCACTGATCACCCCGGAGGCGCTGTTATTGGTGAACCAGGGAAACTTCTGCAGGGCCCAGACCACGAAGAACTGGGCGGCAAGCGTCGCTACTGCCAGGTAAAAGCCCTTGATGCGCAGGCTGGGAAGGCCGAAGGCCATGCCCACCAAGGCCGCGCAAACCCCGGCAAGGAGGAAGCTCACCACGTGCGGAAGACCGGGCAGGCGGAGCACGAAATTGTAGGCGGCGAAGGCGCCCACGGCCATGAACGCGGCCGTGCCCAGGGAGAGTTGGCCCGCATAGCCGGTGAGGATGTTCAGGCCGATGGCCGCCAGCGAAAACACCAGGAACGGAGTGAGGATGGCGCTGAACCAGTAGTCAGCCGCCAGCGCGGGTACCACTAGGAAGCCTAGCGCCAGCACGATGGCGATGCCGATGCGATCCTGCAGCAGCGGAAAGATCTGCTGATCGGCCGCATAGTTGGTCTTGAACTGGCCTGCCTCACGATAGAACACGCGCGTCCCCTTCTCAGACCCGGTCGATATGCTTCTCGCCGAAGAGGCCCTCCGGCCTCACCAGCAGGAATAGCAGTGCCAGGACGTAGGGGAACCAGCCTTCGATCCCGCCGCCCACGTAATGGCCCAGGTAGACCTCCGCCAGTTTCTCCGTCGAACCAACGATCAGGCCGCCCACGATGGCGCCGGGCACCGAGGTGAAGCCGCCCAGGATAAGCACGGGAAGGGCCTTCAGAACCACCAAGACGAGCGACGCGGACACGCCGTTACGCGCGCCCCAGAGCAGCCCCGCCACCAGGGCGACGAACCCGGCCACCGCCCAGACGATCATCCAGATCGTCTGCAGGGGAATTCCCACGGAGAGCGCCGCTTGGTGGTCATCCGCGACCGCGCGCAGTGCCCGCCCAATGCGCGTGTGTTGGAAGAAAAGCGCCAGCGCCGCCACCAGGACGCCGCACACCAGCGCGGCCATCAGGTCGAACTGGCTCACTGACAGGTTGTAGCGTTCCAGAAGGATCGCAATGGGCTCATCGGCGATGCCCAGCTTGACCTCGCGCGTTTCGTTGCCCCAGAGAAAGGGCCCCAGCCCCTCCAGGAAGAAGGCCAGACCGATCGTCGCCATGAAGAGCGAGATAGGGGGTTGGTTCACCAGTTTGCGCAGCACGAAGCGTTCGGTGGCCACGCCCAGCACCACCATGGCGCCGAAGGCGAGGAGCACGGCTAACCCGAAGGGTACGCCCAGGCCCAGAATGCCGACAAAGCTGAGCGCAGCAAAATACACCATGGCACCCTGGGCAAAGTTGAACACCCCAGACGCCTTGTAGATCAGGACAAATCCCAGCGCCACGAGCGAGTACATCACGCCCGAGAGTAGACCGCCGATGAGTACTTCCAGAAAAAACTGCATGCTGCTGCCTCTAGTGGGAGACGCCGAGGTAAGCGTCGATCACTTCCTGGTTGGCACGGATCTGCTCGGGCGTGCCGTCCCCGATCTTGCGCCCGTAATCGAGCACCACCACCCGGTGGGAGATATCCATGACCACACCCATGTCGTGCTCGATGAGGACGATGGTCGTGCCGAACTGTTCATTCACGTCCAGCACGAAGCGGCACATGTCCTGCTTTTCCTCCACATTCATCCCGGCCATGGGTTCGTCGAGCAACAGAAGGGAGGGCTCGGCCGCCAGCGCACGCCCCAGTTCGACCCGCTTCTGCAGGCCGTAGGGTAGCCGTCCAACGGGCGTCTTGCGGATGTGCTGGATCTCCAGGAAGTCGATGATCTCCTCGACGCGCGCGCGGTGCGCGAGTTCCTCCCGCCGCGCCGGTCCCAGGTGCAGCGCGTGCCACAGGAAGTGGCGGTGCATGCGCGTGCACCGCCCCGTCATGAGGTTATCCAGCACCGACATCCCCTTGAAGAGGGCGATGTTCTGGAAGGTGCGGGCGATGCCTTGGAAGGCAGCGGCGTGCGGGTTCATGCGTGCCCTGGGTTGCCCCCGGAAAACGATGACGCCCTGCTGCGGGTGGTACACGCCGTTGATGACGTTGAGCATGGAACTCTTTCCGGCGCCGTTCGGCCCGATGATGGCCCGGATCTCGCCTGCGCGCACGTCGAAGGAAATGTCGTTGAGCGCCCGCACCCCGCCGAAGGACAGGCTGATGCCCTGGACTTCCAGCAGCACCGCGCCTTGCGGCGCGCTCATGCGGCACGCTCGCCGGCCAGGGTGAAGCACTTTGCCGTGCACAACCGCAGGTCTGCCGCGACCACCCCCCGGCGCCCATCTTCGAAGCGGACCTCGGTCTGCACGTGCTGCTGTTCGAGTTCGGAGTAGAGCGCCTCGACGAGGATTGCGTACTTCTCTGCGACGAAGCCCCGCCGCACCTTCCGCGTGCGGGTGAGTTCGTCATCGTCGGGATCGAGCTCCTTGTGCAGCACGAGAAAGCGGCGGATCTGCGAGCCGCCTAGCGCAGGATCCGCGGCGAGGTCCCGGTTCACCTTCTCCACGCACTGCCCGAGCAGTTCGTACACCTCGGGCTTGCCGGCCAAGTCGGTGTAACCGCCATAGGCTAGGTGCCGTCGCTCCGCCCAGTCGCCGACCGCCGCCACATCGATGTTGAGGAACACGCAACAAGATGCCCGCCCGTCGCCGAAGGCCACGGCCTCCTTGATGAAGGGAAAGAATTTGAGCTTGTTCTCGATGTACTGCGGGGCGAAGAGCGTGCCATTGAGAAGCCGCCCCACATCCTTGGCGCGATCGATGATACGCAGGTGGCCGTCAGCGTCAAAGTAACCCGCGTCGCCGGTGTGGAACCAGCCCTCGGCGTCTAACGATTCCGCCGTCGCGTCCGGGCGCTTGTAATAGGCGCTCAGCAGTCCCGGCGAACGCACCAGGACTTCGCCGTTGTCGGCGATGCGGATGGTGACGCCCGGCAAGGGCTTGCCCACGGTCTCCAGCTTCACGTCTCCCGAAGGCTGCTTGCACACGTAGACGCAGGTCTCCGTCTGCCCGTAGAGTTGTTTGAGATTGATGCCGATGGACCGGTAGAAGTCAAAGAGGTCCGGGCCGATCGCCGCCCCGCCCGTGTAGGCCAAGCGCAGCCGCGACATTCCCAGGACGTTACGAAGGGGCCCGTACACCAGCAGATCCCCGAGGGCATAGAGCATCCGGTCGCCGGCGCTCACGCTGGCCGCGCGCCCGTCCATGATCCGCGCACCGACGCGGCGAGCGACGCCCATGAAGAACCCGAATAGGGCGCGCTTGAATCGGCCGGCATCCTGCATCCGGATCGTAACCTGCGTGAGTAGGTTCTCGAACACCCGCGGCGGGGCGAAGTAAAAGGTGGGACCGATTTCGCGCAGGTCCGTGCTCACGGTTTCTCCCGACTCCGGGCAGCTAACGCAGAAGCCCACGGTCAGTGCCATGGCGTAGCTGAACAGATGGTCGCCCACCCAGGCCATGGGGAGGTAGCTCAGCAGCTCGTCCTGCGGGGTGAAGTGATCGAAGCCGGCATCACCGCGTGCGGCGGCGATGAAGCTGCCGTGGGTCTGACATACGCCCTTGGGCCGGCCGGTGGTGCCGGAGGTGTACAACATCACGGCAACATCCGCAGGGCTGCCCTGCGCAATCTCCGCCGTCAACAGGCCAGGATGTGCGGCGGCAAAGGCTGCGCCCGACGCCACCAAGGCGTCCAGCGGGCGCAGCGCACTGTGCCCGTAGTTACGCAGCCCGCGCGGATCATCGAAGAGAATGCAGCTCAGTGCTGGACACTGCGATTGCAACTCCAGCAGTTTGTCCACCTGCTCTTGGTCCTCGACGACGGCGATGCGGATCTCGGCATCCTGCAGCACGTAGGCCATCTCGGCGGCTACCGCGTCCTGGTAGAGGGGAACGGCCACCGCGCCCAGGCACTGGGCCGCCGCCATGCACCAGTAGAGCCGAGGCCGGTTGTCGCCGACGATGGCTAGATGCTCGCCACGACGCAAACCCAGTTCATGCAGTCCGCAGGCCAGCGCCTCCACCGTCTGGGCCACCTCCGCCCAGGTCCAGGACTGCCAAATCCCCAGGTGCTTCTCGCGCATGGCCGTGCGCCCCGGGCGCAGCGCCGCATGCTCCTGCAGCAAACGAGGGAAGGTATCAGCGACCGCGTTCAAGCGAATCCCCGGACGGACGGACTTTTATTGACCAAGGGTGAACGCGTCGCATCGCAAGAAACATCTGGCAGGGTCCCAGGTACTGGCCCGTTGGGTGGCCCGTTGGACCAACGAAGTAGCCACTATCACCTGAGCGTAGGCCGGGCTCAATGATTATTGCCGAGTACCCGAAAAAGGTAAACGATTATCAGCAGCGCCCGCTAGAATGGGGAACAAGGACTCCCACCCCGAGGCTCTCATGTCGGTCATCCCTCTTGCCCAAGCCCCGCTGGTTGACGCGGCCGGAACACCGCACGAAGTGGCCGTAGGCCCTTCGCGCATCGTCTGCGCCGTGCCCTCCATCACGGAATTGCTCTTCGACCTGGGACTGGGAGACCAGGTCGTGGGCCGCACAGGCTTCTGCATTCATCCCCGCGACGCCGTTCGGGGCGTGCCCCGAGTGGGCGGCACCAAGACGCTGGACCCACAGAGAATTCGCCGACTTGCCCCCACGCACTTGATCGTAAACGTCGACGAGAACCCGCGCGCGCTGGTCGAGGAGATCGCACGCGGCGTGCCCCGGGTGATCGTCACGCATCCGATGGCACCCGAGGACAACCTGGAACTATTCCGGTTACTGGGGGGAATTTTTTCGCGAGAAGCCCAGGCCCAGGCGCTGGCCGCGCGTTTCACGGCGGAACTCGAGCACACCCGGGCCGCCGCCGCAAGTTGCCCGCACCAGCGTGTGCTGTACCTCATCTGGAAGTCCCCGTGGATGACGGTGAGCGCCGACACCTACATCGCGCGCACGCTGGCCGCCGCTGGGTGGGAAGCCATCGGCCCCCCGGGCAGCCCGCTGCGCTATCCCAGCGTGGAACTCAGCAAAGAACTGCTCGCCGAGACCGACTGGCTACTGCTCTCCAGCGAACCCTACGCCTTTACTGAACGGCACGCGGGGGAACTACGCTCGAGCCTACCCTCGGGAGTACGCACCCGCGTGGCCTTGGTCGACGGCACCATGGTGTCCTGGTACGGCAGCCGCGCCATCCCCGGACTCGCCTACCTGCGGGAGCTTCGCGCCGCACTGGCGTAGGGCGGAACTGCCGACGCACAGGGATCCCTGCATCGCCCGCAAGTGCCCGATCCCCGTGCACACCCGGCATCACGCAGGACAGACTCTCGCTCGCCGGGCCGCCGCTGACGCGGTTAGCGCCCGGCTGCCTGGAGGCCCCCCCCAAGATGACCCATGTGCTGGTTATGGGTCTTTTTTTCATTTCCGAGGGCTTGACCGCTGTGGCCGCCGCCTGCGATTACGCGAAGTGCAGCAACCTGAAGTCCGAGCCGTAAGGCTCTGCGCGCGCCGGCGCCCCCCCGGCGCGCTTGCTGTACCGTAAGCCCCTGTGGGCTCGCCTTGCCGGTCCTGCGTGCCCGACTTGACTCCACCCGAGGAGCGTTGCGATCACTGCATCCCCTCAGGGATGGACGTAGAGATAACCCTTGGTCTGCAGATCGATCAATTCGGCGACCCCGCTGGTGACCAGGTCCTGTTCCTGAACCCCGTAAAGGGTATGCCAGTCGATCTTGCGCTCGCTCAGCGTGTTCTTGCACACGAGAAACTGCACGCCATCCTGCCGTAAATCATCGATTTGCGAGGCGAGTTCGGGAGCGGTTGATGCCATCTGCAGCAGGATGACGCCGTCGCCATGGTCGACGACCTTGACGCCGATGTGCTCGGCACCGAGCGCGCGCACATGGTTCTTCAGATTGCGCAGGATCTTGCCAAAATACTTCGCGTTGTCGGGCGCGCCCCCATCGTTGTGGTAGACCACCTTCTGGTCGGCGTAGCCCCGCTCCTCGGCCTGTGCGGCCTGGCCCCCGAGACAGAGGCCCGCTAACAGGGCCACGGCTGTCGCGATCGGCCGGCATGAATGTTTCATGATTGAGTGTCCTCCTGGGTGCGTTGGCGGACCCGGCGCACCGCCGGCGCGCCGTCCCCCCTTCCAGACTCTACTCAATTCGCGCGCCGGGCGCCACGAAGCCTACGCCCGCGCGCACCCTCGTGGCTGCCTCAGCGCTTCTTGCCGCCAGGTTGGGGCAAGGCGGTCAACTTATCCAGAGCAAAGGCTGCCGGCGTCGCAGCGGGCTTGGAAGCGCCTTTTGTCGGGGCCGCCGGGCCCTTTTTGTCGACGGCTTTCGCAGCGGGCGAAGCCTCTCCGCCCAGGGGACTTCCCGTGCCCGTGGGCTTTGCCGTCTTGCTCGGTTTGTCCTGGGGCGCTGCAGCCCTCGAAGCGGCCGCTTTAAGCTCGGCTGGCTTGACCTCGACTGGTTTGGATGTCGCCGGCTTCGATTCAACCGGCTGCGAGGGAGCCTGCGCTTCGGGCGCGGGCGGGACTGCAACCTTGGGTGCCGCAGGCGCGGGCGCAACCGCTGGAGCCGGCCGGCGGGAGGGCGCTGCCTCCGCCGGGCGGGCGCTCGGCGCAGGGGCCGGCGTGGGTGCGGGGGTCACCACCGGCGGCTGTGGCGGTTCGACCAGCCGCTGTGCCGCTGGTGCTATCGGTGCAGGGGCGACCGGCGTAGCTAGCTTGGGCGGCGCCGCCGCGACCACCCCCTCGGGTACGACCGGCGCGGCCGGCTTCGGCGGTGGGGCCGCAACCACCGCCTGGGGTACGACCGGCGCAGTCGGCCCGGGGGGCGGGGCCGCTACCTTTACCGCAGGGGGTACCGGCTTTGCCGCGCCTTCCACCGCGGCGCCGGAGCTCAGACGCACCTTGACGTAGCTCCCGGGGGCATCCTCAAGCACGGGCAGCTTGCCATCGCCCGGTGTCCGCGCCGGCACGCGCCGCGCGTCGAAGGACTCCACCCATTGGTGCCAGTGGTTCCACCAGGACCCTTCATGCCGCTGCGCCCGCTCCAACCATTGGTCAGCAGAGTCCGGCAGGTCGGTGCCGCTCACCCAGTGGCAGTATTTGTTAGCCGAGGGTGGGTTCACCACACCGGCGATATGCCCGGAGCCCGCCAGGGTAAAGGTGACCGGGCCGGGCAAGCGGCGCGCACCGCTGTAGGTGGATTTCCAGGGCGCGATGTGGTCTTCCAGGGTGGACAGAAAATACGCTGGCGTTTTAATGCGCCCCAGGTCGATACGTTGCCCGGCGATCTCGAGGGCGTCCGGTTGGATCAGCTTGTTGCCGATGTACATGTTGCGCAAGTAGAAGGTCTGCATCTTCGCCGGCATGCGCGTGGAATCGGAATTCCAATACAGCAGGTCGAAGGGGAACGGCTCCTTGCCGAGGAGGTAGTTATTGACCACGAAGGACCAGATGAGGTCGTTGGCGCGCAACAGGTTGAAGGTGGTGGCCATCTCGGAGCCTTCGAGATAGCCGCGCTCGGCCATTCGCTGCTCGAGCCGCCCGACCGTGCCCTCGTCCACGAAAACACCCAGTTCTCCAGGCTCGGAGAAATCGATCATCGAGGTGAAGAAAGTCGCGCAGGCCACGCGCTTGTCCTCCCCGCGGGCCGCCAGCCAGGCCAGCAGACAGGCGAGCAGCGTTCCACCCAGGCAGTAGCCGATGACGTTGACCTTGGGCTCGCCCGTGGCCTGCTCGACGGCTTGCATGGCCGCGACCGGCCCCTCGAGCATGTAGTCCTCGAACCCCTTGCCGCCTTGGCGCTCATCCGGGTTGCGCCAGGAGATGACGAACACCGTATGGCCCTGCGCGGTTGCCCAGCGGATGAACGAGTTCTTCTCCCGCAGGTCGAGGATGTAGTACTTGTTGATCCAAGGCGGGATGATCAGCAGCGGCGTACGCAGTACCTCAGGGGTCGTGGGCTGGTACTGCAGGAGTTGCATCAACTCGTTCTGGAACACGACCTTCCCGGGCGCCGTGGCCACGTTCTCGCCCAGCTTGAAGGCGTCATAGTTGGTCATGCTGATGTCGAGCTTTCCGCCGCCTCGCTCCAAGTCGCCGAGCAGATTCTTCAGCCCGTCGAGGAGGTTCTTGCCGCCCGACTCCGTCGTGGCCTTGATCACGTCGGGGTTGGTGAGCGCGAAGTTTGTGGGCGAGAGCGCGTCGATGAACTGCCGGGTGAAGAAGCGGACCTTGCGCGCGGTCTGCGGATCGAGCCCCTGCGCCTGCGCCACGGTATCCTGGATGTGCCGCGCGGCGATCAAATAGGACTGCTTGATGTAATCGAACAGGAAGCCGTCGCGCCAGGCATCGGCCTTGAAGCGATTGTCGCTGCGCGCGGGCTCCGCCACGGGTGCTGCCTCGTTGCCCAGGGCCCGCTGCACACCGGACTGCCACAGGCGCATGTAGTCCTCCCACAGGCGCACCTGGGCTCCCACTAGATCCCAGGGGTGGGTGAGCAGGCTGCGGCCCAGTTCGGAGAAGGCATCCCCCACGCCCATGTCATCGCGCATCTCACCCGCGGCCGTGGGCGCGCGGCTCAGGTAGTCCTGCAAAAGATGCTGGCTGCGCTGGGCGATGTCCGCCCATTCTGCCGTGAGTGCCTTGGGGTCGGGTATCGCCCCAATGCCAGGGGTGGGATTCTTCGGGGACTCAGCCATTTGCCTGCCTCCTTCTGATCGAGCGCGGGGTACGTCGGGGGAACAGGTAGACGCCGGTCACGGCGCCACGCGGCGATGAAAGCGAAGCAGGCCGTCGGGGCCCTGCTCGCGCTCGAGGATACGCTGATGAAGCAGGTGGTTGAGGTGCGCCACCGCTTCGCCCATGGCAAAGAACATTTGCTGGCCATCCATCGGCCGCCGGAACAGTACGGGCACCGCGCTGGCCGCAGTGAGCGGCTCCGTGCAGGCCTCGAGAAGCTCGCCCAGGCGCAGCCGGTGATGTTCGGCGAGCATGGCTGCGCGGGCGCGAAGGCCACGAAAGGGCAGGCCGTGCGAGGGCAGCACCAAAGTGTCCTCGGGGAGTTGGGCGTAGCGGGCCACCGAACTCAGAAACATCCCCAGCGGGTCACCGTCGGGTTCGGCGGGCCACACGCTCACATTGGTGCTGATCCTCGGGAGGATCATGTCTCCCGAGATGAGTACACCGAGTTCCTCGCAATAGAGCGCGGCGTGCTCGGGCGCGTGGCCATAGCCCACAATCACCTCCCAGGAGCGCCCGCCCAAGCTCAGCACATCGCCGTCGAACAGGCGAACGAAGGCCGCCGGGGGTTCGCTCACCAGCCGCGCATAGGAGTGGTCGCGCTCCGCCACAGCCCGTCGCCCCGCCTCGTCGAGCCCGTGCCGACGGAAGAACTCCAGCGTTGCCTCCTTGCTCCAGTTCGCCTGCTCGGAGCGCACCGCCACGCTCATGAGGTACTCCGCCGCGGTCATCCATACCGGCACGCCGTGGCGGCGAGCGAAATAGCCCGCCAGTCCAAAGTGATCGGGATGGTAATGAGTCACCAGGATGCGCTGCAGTTCACCGGCCAGGGCGGGCTGGCCGAAGACTTGATCCCACAGCGATCGCGTCTGCTCGGAGTTGATGCCGCTATCCACCATGGTCCAACCGCCTTCCTCGCGCAGGAGCCACAGGTTGATGTGGTCAAGGGCAAAGGGCAGCGGCATGCGCACCCAAAATAGGCCGGGAGCCACCTCCAGCGGCTGCCCTGGCAAGGGCGGCGCTTCGTGCGGGTAAACCAGTACTTGTGGCGTTACAACGGTGAGGGGCTCGGGTGCTGGCCTATTCATGCGGCGCGAAATCCTTTGCAGGGACAAGGTGTTTTGTGCAAAGCAGCATTGTAGCTCATGCGGCCGCGGACGGCTCGTTGCGGACCCGCGCTTCGCTATAATCCTCACGCACGCTACCATGGCAGGCTCGCCGCTGCAGCTACGTCGCCCTTGCCCTCACCCTGGGCACACCGCTCGAAGGAGACCCACGATGTCCGCCGATCCCGTCCTTATCCTGTCCGCAGCCCGCACCCCGCTGGGGGCGTTCCAGGGAGAATTCGCAGGACTCGCGGCCTGGGAACTCGGGGCGAGCGCGCTGGGTGCGGCGGTGGAGCGCGCGGGTGCGCCCGCTGCGGCCATCGACGAGGTGCTCATGGGCTGCGTGCTACCCGCAGGCCAGGGCCAGGCGCCGGCGCGTCAGGCCAGTCGCCGGGCCGGACTGCCCGATGCTGTGGGCTGCACCACGGTGAACAAGATGTGCGGTTCGGGCATGAAGGCCGTGATGATCGCGCACGATGCCTTACTTGCCGGGAGCGTATCGCTCGTGCTGGCTGGTGGCATGGAGAGCATGACGAACGCTCCCTACCTGTTGCCGCGGGTGCGCTCCGGGCTGCGCATGGGCCATTCCCAGGTCATCGATCACATGTTCTTCGACGGTTTAGAGGACGCCTATGAGCGGGGTCGACTCATGGGGACCTTCGCTGAAGACTGCGCTGGGCACTTCGGGTTTACCCGGGAAGCGCAGGATGGCTTCGCGCTCGAATCGCTCGCCAAAGCGCAGGCCGCCGCGGCGTCCGGACGCTTTGCCTGGGAAATCACGCCCGTGGCGCTGCCGTCGGGCAAGGGCGATCGCTGGGTGGACGCCGACGAGACGCCGGGCAAAGTTCGCCCGGACAAGATCGCGCAATTGAAGCCCGCCTTCCGCAAGGACGGAACCGTGACGGCGGCCAATTCCAGTTCGATCTCCGACGGCGCGGCTGCCCTGCTGCTCAGCCGGGCTACGACGGCCGACCGGCTCGGGCTGCGCCCAATTGCCCGCATCGTCGCCCACGCCACCCACGCCCAGGAACCCGCCTGGTTCACGACCGCCCCCGTCGGTGCGATCAAAAAAGTGCTCGCGCGGGCCGGTTGGACGGTGGGAGAAGTGGACCTGTTCGAGATCAACGAGGCCTTCGCGGTCGTCACCATGGCTGCCATCCGGGAATGCGCCCTGGACTTCGCCCGCGTGAACGTTAACGGCGGCGCCTGCGCCCTGGGGCATCCAATCGGCGCCTCAGGCGCTCGGATCCTGGTAAGTCTCATCGGCGCTCTACGTAGTCGAGGCCTGCGCCGGGGCGTGGCGGCCCTGTGCATCGGCGGCGGCGAGGCCACGGCCGTGGCCGTGGAACTGGCGGACGCAAACGGCGCCTAGTCGCGCCAGCCAACAAAATCAAACCAGGGGAGAACACAGCATGTCGCAACGCATCGGCTTCATCGGCGTGGGCCTGATGGGCCACGGAATGGCAAGGAACCTACTGCTCAAGGGCTTTTCTGTCAGCGTGCTCGGTCATCGCAACCGCGCACCGGTGGAGAGCTTAGTTGGGCAAGGTGCCACGGAGTCGAAGGACGTCGCTTCCCTGGTGGCGGCGAGCGACATCGTTATCCTGTGCGTCACCGGCTCGCCGCAGGTGGAGGACCTGGTGTATCGAGCGGACGGGATCCTGGCGTCGGGGCGCCCGGGCCAGATCGTCATCGACACCTCCACCAGCCTCCCGAGTTCCACCCTGCGCATGGCTGGGGATCTCAAGGCGCGGGGCATCACGCTGGTGGATGCCCCGCTCACCCGCACGCCGGTGGAGGCCGAGCAGGGTCGCCTCAACAGCATGGTGGGCGCGGATGCCGCCACGTTCACGCGCATCGAAGCGGTGCTGCGCGCCTTCTGCGAAAACGTCTTCCACGTGGGCGACACCGGCGCCGGCCACACCATCAAGCTCATCAACAACTTCGCCGCCATCGCGCAAAGCGCACTCATCGGCGAGGCCTTGTGCGCCTGTGTGAAGCTCGGCGTGGAGCCGCAGAAGTACTTCGACTTGGTGAGTGTGGGCGCAGCCAACTCGGGGATCTTCCAGATGATTGCCGGTGGTGCCGTAAAGGGCGACTTCACGGGCATGAAATTCGCGCTCGTGAACGCGGCCAAGGACGTGCGGTACTACAACCAAATGGCCGCCGAGAGCGGCTTGACCGGCGCCATGGCCGCGGCCCTGCAGCAGACCATGCTCACGGCGCTAGCGCAGGGGTTCGCAGACCCGCGTTTCCTGGTTGGCTCCCTCGTTGAATCACAGGCGAAGCTCAACGGCGTGCAACTCCCGAGCGCGCGCTAAGCCCACCACACCCCGCCAACCCTCCCCGACCCGAGGAATCCGCCATGCCCGCGCCGCTGGAGTTCTACTTCGACTTCTCCTCCCCCTACGGCTACCTTGCGGCGACGCGGGTAGGGCCACTTGCACGCCGCTTCGGCCGGGAAGTGCGCTGGCACCCGATCCTGCTGGGCGCGGCCTTCAAGGCCACCGGCATGGCGCCGCTGCCGCTGGTGCCGCTGAAGGGTCCCTATAGCGTGCGCGACATGGAGCGCTCCGCCCGCTTCATGGGCATTACCTTGCGCATGCCGCAACCCTTCCCCATCGCCACGCAGGCACCAGCCCGGGCCGTGTGCTGGGTCCGGCGCAAGTACCCGGAACAGGTGGAAGCGTTGATATTGGCACTGTATCGGGCCTACTTCGTCGACGGCATCGACATTTCCGCGCCGGAGGCCACGGTGAGTTGTGCCGCAGGCCTGGGGCTGGACGCGGCGGGGGTGCGTGCGGCTCTGGCAGACCTTGCGATCAAGGACGAACTGAAGGCCGAGGTAGAGGCGGCGGTAGGCCTCGGCGTCTTCGGCTCGCCCTACTTAGTGGTCGATGGCGAACCCTTCTGGGGTGCCGACCGCCTGGAACAGGCGGAGCGCTGGCTCGCCCTGGGCGGGTTCTGATGGGCGCACTGACCAGCCGCATCGACACCCGCTCGGCGGATTTCCGGGCGAACGCTGCGGCGCTGGAGACCCAGGTGGAGGACCTGCGCGAGCGCACCGCGCGCATCGCCCTGGGCGGCGAGGAAGCGGCGCGACAAAAGCACCTGGAGCGGGGCAAGCTGCTGCCGCGCGAGCGGCTCGAGCGCTTGCTCGACCCCGGCTCGCCCTTCCTCGAACTGTCCCCGCTGGCGGCTCAGGGCCTCTATGGAGATGCCGTCCCGGCCGCAGGACTCATCACCGGCCTGGGGCAGGTCAGCGGGCAGACCTGCGTGATCCTGGTCAATGACGCCACCGTCAAGGGAGGTACCTACTATCCCCTCACCGTAAAAAAGCACCTCCGGGCGCAGGAGATCGCCCGCGACAATCACCTGCCCTGCATCTACCTCGTGGATTCCGGCGGCGCCAACCTGCCCAATCAGGACGAGGTGTTTCCTGACCGCGAGCACTTCGGACGCATCTTCTACAACCAGGCTCAACTCTCCGCGCTCGGGATTGCGCAAATCGCGGTGGTCATGGGCTCCTGCACCGCCGGTGGCGCTTACGTGCCGGCCATGTCCGACGAGGCCATCATCGTGCGCCACCAGGGCACCATCTTCCTGGGCGGCCCGCCCCTGGTTAAAGCCGCCACGGGCGAGGTCGTAAGCGCCGAGGACTTGGGCGGAGCGGATGTGCATGCGCGCGTGTCGGGCGTGGCGGATCATTACGCCCGCAACGACAGCCATGCGCTGCAACTTGCGCGCCGCATCGTCTCCCACCTGAACCTGCGCGCGCCAGTGATCCCGGGCCTGCGCGAGCCTCGCGAGCCCCGCTTCCCAGCCTCCGATCTCTATGGCTTAGTGCCGCGTGACCCGCGCCAGCCCATGGACGCGCGCGAGTTGATCGCGCGCCTCGTCGATGGCAGCGAGCTCGACGAGTTCAAGGCCCTCTACGGCACCACCCTCGTTTGCGGCTTCGCTCACCTTCAGGGCTACCCGCTGGGGATCATCGCCAACAATGGAATCCTTTTTTCGGAATCCGCCCTGAAGGGCGCCCACTTCATCGAACTGTGCTGCCAGCGGCGCATCCCGCTGCTGTTCCTGCAGAACATCACGGGCTTCATGGTGGGTCGCAAGTACGAGGCCGGCGGTATCGCCAGCGACGGGGCGAAGCTGGTGTCTGCGGTGGCCTGTGCCGCGGTGCCCAAACTCACGCTGATCTTCGGCGGCAGCTTTGGCGCAGGTAACTACGGCATGTGCGGGCGCGCCTTCTCGCCACGGTTCCTGTGGATGTGGCCAAACGCGAGAATCTCCGTGATGGGTGGCGAGCAGGCCGCCAGCGTGCTTGCACAGGTCCGGCGCGACGGCCTCGAGCGCGCGGGCAAGTCCTGGAGCGAGGCGGAAGAGTCTGCCTTCAAGGCACCGCTGCGGCAACAGTACGAGACCCAAGGCCACCCTTACTATGCCAGCGCGCGGCTGTGGGACGACGGCATCATCGATCCGGCGCAATCCCGGCAGGTGCTCGCACTGGGCCTCGCAGCAAGCCTGAACGCGCCTATCCCGGAAACACGCTTCGGCGTGTTCCGTATGTGAGCCTACCGCCGAGCGTACCCACTCCGGGCAGCATTCCTAGGCTACTGAAGAACTCGATGAGGGCGCAACTGCGGATCGGGCAGCGTGAGCAGTTGGCGCATCGACTCGATCAGCCCAGGCAGCAGCTGATCGTGCGAATCGACCTTGCGCTCACGGAACGGCTGCGCGATCGCTTGGCGATGCGCCAGCACTGTTGGCGAACAATCTTTTCGATGCGTTGCGGCGCGGGATAGGCGCCGTAATGTGCCTCGAATAGTTTCCTCACCGGGCCACGCCCATCCGCTAGAGGGGCTGCGGTCTCCAAAACCAGATTTCGGGCTCGTTCGGCAATTGAGTGGGTAGCGGGCGGGGGAGTCGGAGCACGCGCAGCGGGGGTCGGCCCTGCCCCCGGCGGGCGGCTGGTGCAAAAAACGGCGTTTTGCGACCCGACTCTGCGACCCCACGATGACTAATCAGCTGTTTTCCGCCGCCCTGGGCAGATGCGATCCTTCGGTTCGTTTTAGGGCGTTCGCTTTGATGCCGGCCAGAAGACCCTGAAGATCGACATCGACTTCAAGCCCGCAGCGGTTCGCGCACCCTGCGCCCGCAGGTGCGGGTGCCGCGAGTGACTTTTGCCGAGGGGCAGGCGCTGCAGGTCGAACCCGGGGTGGGCAAGCGCTCAGGCTTTACGCTGCTGTTCGAGGCGATGGTGCTGGCGCTCTGCCGGGGGATGCCCTTCGCGGCCGTGGCGCGCCGGTGGGCGAAAGTGGGTGCCGAGTGCGGGCGATTCTGCGGGGCGCCACGTCGATCCGGCTGTTAGAGCAGCAGATCTGTCGCAACTGCGCGAGGTGGCCATCGATGAGACCTCCTGCCGACGCCGTCAAGACGACATCACGGTGGTCGCCGACTTTGCCGGGCATCAACCTATCGCCCGCCGTCATCAAGGGCGTGCGGGAGGACCTGCCCAAGGCGAGGATCGCGTTCGACAAGTTCCACGTCAATCGCTCACGCCTCCGACGCAATCAGCCAGACACGCCGCGCTGAGCAGACGGTGGCCCCCGACCTCTAGGGGATGCGCTGGACCCTGCTCAAGGCTCGTTCCCGTCCCACGCCGGCGAAGCGCACAGCACGAGCGTGGCGCTATCGAGCGCAACTGCGCGAAATTCTCGATGCGGCGGCACTTCGAAGAAAGCGTCGGCTGTGGTGCCAAACGCGCCAGACCAACAGATTCCTCGAGCCACTAGGCGGGCTCTTCCAGGCCGCCAAGCGCAGAGCCAGGGGATGCGTGCGCGTCGACCCACTGCGCGTGGTGTTCTTCCTGACACGCAGGCAAACTGGACTTCACCGGCATCAACGCTCACGCTGCTGCCTGATCCACTTCAAATTTGAAAGAGGCAAAAAAAGACCCCGCCGCGGCGAGGTCCTTTCGCAAGCTGCGCCCTGCGGTTCAGGCGAGCCTGGCGCTCCGGCGACGCGCGGCGAAGCCCAGCAGGCCAGCACCGACGATCATCAAGGCATAGGTATCGGGCTCCGGCACGGCATTCACGTCAAGGATCACCGTGTCGCCGGTTTTGATGCCGGTCTTGCCCGCCCACTCGACGGCGATGGCGCCGGAGTTGAAGGTGACGTTGCTGCCCAGGAAGCCAGGCAGGGTCGTGGCGCCGTCCAGCGTGACGCCGGTGATGACGCGGTTGCCGAAGGAAAGCAGGTTACCGTTGGCGATATACAGCCCGCCGGTGTTCAGGGAGGTGCTCGACGGGCTAAAGTAGCCGGTGCCAATGTCGGATTGACTTCCAAGGAAGGTGTACTGGACCTGGGTATCCGTGACCTTCAGGTCGAAGCCTGTGACGCACGGGGCGCAGAAGGTCTCCTGAGTCGTGCCATCGGCCACAAAGCTGGTGGGCGAGCCCTGGCCAGAGTAGGTGCCACCGTAGGCATAGTACTGGGCTGACTAGTGCACACACTGGACAAGTTGGTTTTTTCCCGCTATTGTTCGATCCATGGTCGTCACCCGCCACGATTTCACCGATGAACTGATCCTGCGCATCCGCGATTCGGGTGGGTAGCCAGCCCCATCTTACCCGCGG
>JANXRW010000036.1 GCA_025356655.1 Betaproteobacteria bacterium
TTCCAGGCAGCAAAGCGCAGGGCACGCGGATACACGCGCTTCGAGACCATGCGCACCATGATCTTCCTGATCTCCGGTAAGCTCGACTTCTCCCGCATCAACCCGCATGCGGCGTAGCCCACCCAGAATTCAAAAGAGGCAAAATTGTCCTGTTGGAGGGGTAATCGCACCTCCAACAAGGTCGAGTTCCATGGACGGATTGCGTGAAGCCCCGTGGAAACTAAGTACTCCCAGCCGGCAGGCGACCCTAACGATAGCCGTAGCCCAGTGCACGAGCACCCCCGGAATTTACAACTGTTTAACATTCGCTCCCGCGGCAGTGTCCTGACCCATTCACCCGTGACATAATGCGACTCGCCCCTTGACACTCTTCTCGCTTGCCCGATGAGCACCTCCGTAGAATCTTTTACCGGTGCCCCCGGCGGCCTCCAGGGCACCGAACGGGCCACCGCGCTGGCGCTCGCGCTCCTCTGGGCGCCGCGGCCGCAGGCAACGCTTCTAGTGGTGCTGCGCCAACTGGGCCCAAGCCTGGGCACGGCCGGTGGTGTCACGCCCGCATATTTGAAGGCCCACCTTGGCGCGCTGGTGCGCGCTGGGCTTGCGCGTGAGGACAAGCATCGCGGGGGGGTCTGGGTGCTGACCGAGCCGGGACGCAGCACCGCCTACCGCCAGCTCCTAGCCGAAGTCCCCGAGCCGATGCTGCGCGCCGCGATATTCCGCGCCGAGAATTATCTGGTGGAACGGACCTCCCACTATTGGCCGCTGTACGACTTCGGCGCGACCGTAGGGGTCGTTCACTACCTCTTCTTCGCAGGCAGCAGCGCTGCTGAACTGGAGCGGCTGCGCGAGCGCGTGAGCCGCCTGCACGACTGGGAACTCGTGATGCGTGAGGCTTGCTATGAGGGCTTCGACGCGGCGCTGTTCGAACGGGTAAACCCGTCCTGGCGCTGGGGCCTGGCGCTGCACGCGCTGGACCAGCATTGCCGGCGCTGGGACCCGGGCACGCTCGCCATGACCCACTGGGTCCTGCAGCGTGTGGACAACGGGCAGCGGCCCCCGCCCGATGAGATTCGCGTGCGTGCGGCAGAGGTCCACCTGCACCGCGGCGAGACCGCACTCATGCTTGCAGCGCTCATCGGCGACGAGAGCGGATACGCGCTTGCACTTCGTGCCGCCGCGCTGGTGCAGGCGGGCCAGTGGGCCCTGGGACAGGAAGCCTTCGAAGCAGCCCTGCGTCAGCTCAAGGAGGACAGCGGTGCGCGCAAACGCCTGCTCCCTGAAAGCCTCGCCTGGTATTACCCGCTCGCGCTGATGGCGCAGAACACAACCCGCCATTTAGAACTCGCCCGCCGATTCTGCCTCGCCGAATCAGGGACGCGCGCCCCCCGGCTGGCGGACTGGGGTCTGTGGCACCACGTCCTCGGCGTGCGGCTGGGTCACGATTCCTTACAGCCTGCTGCGCTGCAACTGCAGGGACTGTGGGGGCTGGAAGATCTCTGGCGATGCCTACTGCGCGCGTGGCTTGGTAGAAACGGCCCTGGGAGCGAGCAGGAGCAGCCCCGGGCGGACAACCAAGCCGGTCGCATTCAGGCCCTCTTGTCTACGCTGCGCCTGTGCGGCCTGCGCTGGCTCGAGGGCCAGTTGCTGGCGGCACAAGCGAGCCTGGCGGGTAAAAAAACTAAACCGGACTTCTTCATCCCCGGCCCGCAGGAGCGCTGGCGCGGGGTGCTCGACGCGCTCAAGGAACTCGCGAGTGAAGAGGGCTCGCCCTCCCCCCTCACCCCCGAGGGAGCGCCCCACCGGCTGTTGTGGGCACTGCGCCTGGGGGCCGACGGCACGGTGCTCCAGGTTGAACCGCTGGAACAGAAGCGCGGGGCGCGTGGATGGGGTAAACCCCGCCGCGCCACGCTCAGCCGCGTCATGGCCGACCCAGCCCTGCAGCCCTGGGACGCCCGGGTCGCCCGCGCGATCCGCGAAAGCCGCGCGCACACGGGGCGCTATCACCTGGACCGTGCGGCGGCCGTTCAAGCGCTGGTGGGCCACCCCGGCGTGGTGCTCGCCGATGCCCCAGAAGCCCTCCTGGAGGTGACCGAGGGCAAACCCGAGCTCGAGGTGGTACGGCAGGGCGAGGGCTTTTTTTTGCGCATGCATCCGGCCATCCATGAGGCCGATCCGATGGACACTTTCGATCTTGCCCAGGACGCCAGCGAGCGCGAGGCACTGCGCCTGACCACCGTGCTGCGCGACTCGCCGCAGCGGCTCCGGGTGATTCGGCTCACGCCGGCGCAGCGCCGTGCCGCGCTGATGCTGGGGGGACAGCTGGGCGTGCCCGCGCAAGCCCAGCCGGAACTGGAGCAGACTCTGCAGGCATTATCGGGGCACTTCCAGATCCACGCCGAGCACGCCAGGGCGGCGCGCGAGGTGGAGCCCGAGACGCGCCTGCGGGCCGAACTCTCTCCGCAGGGAACCCACCTTCTGCTCCGCCTGGTGGCGACCCCTCTGGGCGCGGACGGTCCTCGCCTCCCCCCGGGGAGCGGCCGCGAGCGGCTCATGACCGGGGCCGGCGCGCAGAGCGTGGGCACGAAACGCGACCTCGACGGCGAGCGTGCCCACCTCGGGGCCGTGCTCGAGGCCTTACCCTTCCTCGAAGCGGGAGATCCCGCGCAACCGACCTGCGAATGGCTACTGGAGGATCCAGCGGAGGGCCTAGACACCGTCGAGCGGCTACCCAAGCTGCCCTCGATCCTGGCGCTGGACTGGCCCCGCGGGAGGCCGGTGCGCGTGCTGACCCTGGATAAAGCGCAATTGGGGCTCAAGCTCACCAGCGAGCGCGACTGGTTCCGGCTCACGGGCCAGGCGACCGTGGACGAGGGCTTGGTGCTGAAACTCGAGGAACTGCTGAGCTTCGTCGCCAAGGGCAGCGGCCGTTTTGTCCCCATGGGAGAAGGGGTCTACGCGGCGCTGACCGGTACGCTACGCAGCGCCCTTCTCGAACTAGCCGCGGTGAGCGAGGCTGACGCGGCCGGGCAGCGCGTGCCGCAGATCGCCGCGGCCTGGGTCAACGACCTGCTCGAAGGCACTAGCGCGCAGACCGACGCAAAGTTCCGCAGTCGGCTCGATCAACTTCAGGCGGCGCAGGAGAGAGCGTTCGCTGTGCCGGCGACGCTGCAGGCGCAACTGCGGCCCTACCAGGAAGACGGGTTCCTCTGGGCAGCGCGCTTGGCCGAGGCGGGCTTCGGTGCCTGCTTAGCCGACGACATGGGGCTGGGCAAGACGCTGCAAGCCCTCGGCGTGTTACTTGCCCGTGGGAGCGGCGGGCCGGCGCTGGTGGTAGCGCCCACCTCGGTTTGCGGCAACTGGTTGGAGGAGGCGCAGCGCTTTGCGCCCAGCCTCAACCTGCGCATCTATGGCGAGGGCGCGCGCGCGCGCCTGATCGAGGACGCAGGCCCGCTGGATGTACTGGTCGTCTCCTACACCCTCCTGATGCAAGCCCGAGAGGCTTTCGCCGCGCGCCCCTGGCATACCATCGTCGCCGACGAGGCGCAGGCCATCAAAAATGCCAGTGCCAAGCGCGCAGTCGCGCTCTTCGACCTCGATGCGGGCTTTCGGCTGGCGCTCTCCGGTACCCCGGTGGAGAATCGGCTGGCCGAATTGTGGTCCATCATGCGTTTCTGCAACCCGGGACTCCTGGGCACACTCACGCGCTTCAACCAGCGCTTCGCCGTGCCCATCGAACGTGACCGCGACCGCGCGGCGCTGCAGATGCTGCGACGCCTGATCGGCCCCTTCATCCTGCGCCGGACGAAGGCGCAAGTGCTCAAGGAACTGCCGCCGCGCACGGAGCTAACCCTGACGATTACCCCGGACGCGGCCGAAGCCGCCCACTACGAGGCGCTGCGGCGCAGGGCAATGGCCGCCGCGCAGAAGGCCGCCAACGAGGACCGCGCGGGACAGGCGCGGCTCTACATCTTGGCCGAGATCACCCGGCTGCGGCGGGCGGCCTGCGACCCTCGGCTGGTGAGCCCAGGGGCGGGAATCAGCGGCGCCAAGGTTGCTGCTTTCACGCTTCTGGCGAGCGAGTTGGTGGCCAATGGCCACAAGGCGCTGGTCTTCAGCCAGTTCGTGGATTTCCTCACCCTGTTGCGCGCCCCCCTCGATGAGGCCGGAATCGCCTACCAATATCTGGACGGCAGCACGCCAGCGTCCGAGCGCACACGCCGCGTCGCCGCCTTCCAGGCCGGCGAAGCGGACCTGTTCCTCATCAGCCTAAAGGCGGGCGGCTTTGGCCTTAATCTCACCGCGGCCGACTACGTAGTCATCGCCGACCCCTGGTGGAATCCCGCCGCCGAGGACCAAGCCATGGGCCGTGCCCACCGCATCGGCCAGTTGCGCCCGGTGACCGTTTACCGGCTGGTGAACAAGGGGACGCTCGAGGAGAGCATCGTCCTACTCCACAACGACAAGCGCGCTCTGGCCGAGGGCATCCTGGCAGAAGGTGAAGGCAGCGCCCTGCCCTCTACCGACGACCTCATCGCGCTGATGCGCGGCGACGCGCGGGGCATACCCGCACCAGGGGACTAGGGCTTCCCGGAGCGGTAGGGGGCGATGTCCCCCCCATGGCCGTGCCGCGGTCACCACCGCGACCACCCCCGGATGGGAGAAGCGCCGTTCGGTCGTGGTGGCGTGGACCTGCAAAACGAGTTCCGGGATATGGCTCGCCACGCGCACGCCGTACTGCCTGCACAGGTACGCCGCATCGGCGGCGGGGGCGGCAAAGAGCCCCGCGCCAGCTTGGCCAAAGGACTTGAGCAGCGCGCTGTCGTCAAATTCGCCGATGACCCGCGGGCGCAGGCACTTGGTCCCGATCCAGTGCAACAGACCGGGGCGGACCGCAACGCCCTCCCCAGGCAGCAGGACAGCTGCCCCGTCGAGGCGTGCGGGAAACTCCGGCGGCAGGTCGGCGAGGATCTCAGCCGTGCCAAATACGCAGAGGCCGCTCGGCGCAAGCAAGTGGCTGTACGCCCGCACATGCAGCGCTGGGGGCATGGGCCGATCTGGCGGCAACTCAACCGGGGCGGCTCGCTCAACCGCTGTGCCGGTAGCAATAATCGGCAGGCCACGGTCCTGGGAACGGCGCCGGCAATTCCCACGCGTAGCCATGGGCTCGCCTTCGCACGGCTCTCTCCCGCTATGGCTAGGAGTTCCCCGCCCAGCGAGGATATGTCCCGGGCATCGCCCAATACGCGGCGTCCGGCGTCCGTCAGTTCCAGCCCCCTGCCGCTGGGGTGCAGCAGTTCCACGCCAAGGCTGCGCTGCAACTCGCCGAGTTGACCGCTGATGGACTGGGGGGCTGGGTGTAACTGCTCGCTCGCCCGGGCGATCGAACCGTAGCGGGCCACGGTCCAGAAGTAACGCAGGTGTCTAAAGTGGATCCGTATTTCAGGACAGCGGTTTAAGCTGTGCGCTGATCATGAGAGCGAGAAGAAATGACTGAAGCGAAGAAGCGCAAGGTACATACGCCAGAGTTCAAGGCCAAGGTTGGTCTTGAGGCGTTGCGAGGGG
>JANXRW010000042.1 GCA_025356655.1 Betaproteobacteria bacterium
TGCGGGCCACTAGGCGCACTGCCTCGCCAAGGCAGGTGGGTGGGTCCGTGCGTTTTTTTTACGAACGCGTCCAGCACCTGGATCTCCAGATCCGAGAACAACACCTCAGCGGGCAGATCCGGTGACTCCCGACCCAGCAGCGTCATGAGCATGATCCGCCAGGCGATCACCCGTTGGATGCCCAGGGCGCGCTTCAGGCGCTCGGCGCTCTGGTGCTGCATCTGCTCCACCCGGCACCCGCTCTTAAGCACCCGGTGCCAGTCCTCGATGCGCCAGCGCAGCCCGTAGCAGCGCAGGCACGAGCGCGCCTGCGCCACGCCGCTCACCTCGCAGGTGCTCAGCAGGAACCACTCCAGCCCCTTCGTACCCTCCGGGGGCACAGGCTCCACGACGATGAGCTCCAAGCCCACCACCTCGCCCGCGCCCGGCCCCCGGGCGGGAGCACGAAGTGTCCGCACAAAGCAGCGCGCGGATGGTATCGAGGGACTCTGGGCGAGCCAGGCTGCGTTTCATCTGGTGTTGTCTGTCCATCCACCCAGGATAGGGAGCCGGGCCGACAATGTTCAGGCCTATCTATGGCCTATGGGCAGGGCTAGGCGGGTCATCGAGCGTCCATAAAGTTACTCTTTCGGCTGCGGCCGCGGGGTGATCAGGGTGAATCGTGACTCGCGATGTGCCTCCCCCAGTGGCGGGGTGGCAATGCAGCCTGTGGCGGTGGATTTCCGAGGGACGACACGGCACAGGCGGCCAAGTCTTGCCCCGCCTCGGGCGCGCTAGCGGTGGGCGGCGGCGCGGGCTTTGGTGGCTGGCTCCCCGTCGCGGGGGTCCGCTCCCCTCGCGCAGCCAAGTTATCCGGATACCCCAGCGGTTCGGGTGCGGCCGGTCCCTGGATGCGGCTGGACTACCCCGCGCAGCGCCGGCTAAACTACGGGCTCGCACGTGCATCCGCCGGGCGTCCGCCGGCCTTGGCATATCATCCAGGAGTGCCCCCATGACAGGTTCCCGCTTCGGCCAGTGGCTACTGGCCCTCACCGCGCTGCTCGCCTGCACCGCTACCCACGCTGACCAGGATCTGGTCGGCGTCTGGCATCTCGTGGCCTACACCGCAGAGGATCCGGGCACCGGAAACATCATCGCGCCTTTTGGCGAGCATCCCACGGGTTTTATTTTTTACACTGCGGGCGGGCGCATGGCTGCCGTCATCAGTGCCGGCGACAGGCCCCATTTCACGGCAGGCAACCGGATTAACGCCCCGGAGGGGGAGCGCGCCGCCGCTTTTTCCAGCTCCACGGCCTACTCAGGGACCTACACGGTAGAAGGCGAGAGCGTCACCCACCACGTGGAAGTGTCCACCAATCCGGATTGGGTTGGGAGCCACCAGAAGCGCTTTCCCCGCCTGGAGGGTCGCCGGCTCACGATCACCACGCCGCCGCTCCCCACCCGGCCCGACGGGAAGTTGCGGGTGTCCCGTCTGGTGTGGGAGCGCGCGGAATAGCGCTCAAGCCCCGGCGCGATCAAAGCGGTAGACCGCCAGCGAGCCCCGCAGGTTGGGCAGGAACCGAATCTGCCGCGAACCGTCCATGACGACGCGTTCCTTCAAGCGCACCCCCTGGGTCGCACAATAGCGCTCGAAGTCGTGGATGGTGAAGACCCGGATGTTGGGGGTGTCGTACCACTGGAAGGGGAGGGTGTCCGACACCGGCATGTGACCCCAGAGGATCTGTAGGCGGTGCCACCAGTAGCCGAAGTTGGGGAAAGTGACGATTCCCTCCCGGCCCACCCGCAGCATCTCCTTCAGCAACGTCTCCGTGTGGCGCACGGCCTGAAGCGTCTGCGATAGGATCACGTAGTCGAAGGAACCGGACTCGAAGACGGACAGGCCAGACTCCAGATCGCCCTGAATGACGTTCACCCCATTGCGCACGCTGGCGATGATCTTGGCATCCACGATCTCGATTCCATAGCCCGTCACCTGGCGCGTGTCGCTGAGGAATTTCAGTAGGGACCCGTCGCCGCAGCCGAGGTCGAGCACGGTGGCGCCTGGGCGTATCCATTGCGCGATGGCATCGTAGTCCACCCGCCCCGACACACGGCCATGCTGCGGGTGCCGGGTATCCTGTCCGGGCCGCTTAACCAAGATCGATGCCCTCCAGGTAGGCACGCACGAGGCCGTGGTAGCGCGGATCGTCCATGAGAAAGGCATCATGGCCGTGCGGTGCGTCGATCTCTCCGTAGGACACGCGTAGCCGGTTGTCCACCAGGGCCCGTACGATCTGCCGCGAGCGCTCCGGCGAGAAGCGCCAGTCGGAGGTGAACGAAACCACCAGAAAGGCGGCCCGAGCCTGGGCAAGCGCCGCGGTGAGATCTCCCCCATGGTCCGCCGCCGGATCGAAGTAGTCCAGGGCCTTGGTGATGCGCAAATAGGTATTGGCGTCGAAGTATTCCGCGAACTTGTCCCCCTGGTGGCGCAGGTAGGACTCGATCTCGAACTCCACACCGAAATGAAACTGGGGCGCCCCGGCACGCAGCACCCGGCCGAATTTCTCGGCCATGGCGTCATCAGACAAGTAGGTGATGTGGCCGATCATGCGTGCGACGCGCAGGCCGCGCTTGGGCACGACACCGTGGGCGTAGTAGTGTCCGTCGTGGAAATCCGGATCGGTGGTGATAGCCTGCCGGGCCACCTCGTTGAAGGCGATATTCTGCGCCGAGAGCCGCGGCGCGGCAGCGATGACCAGCGCGTGGCCGACACGATCCGGAAAGCTGAGCGTCCACTGCAGGGCCTGCATCGCGCCCAGGCTCCCGCCTACGACCGCAGCAAAGCGCCCGATCCCCAACTGATCGGCCAGCCGCGCCTGGCATTCGACCCAGTCCTCCACGGTGACCACGGGGAAGTCACCGCCCCAGGGCCTGCCGGTAGCCGGGTTGATGCTGGCGGGACCGGTCGAACCGTGGCAACCGCCCAGGTTGTTAACCCCCACGACGAAGAAGCGCCGGGTGTCCAGCGGCTTCCCCGGGCCCACGAGGTTGTCCCACCAGCCCAGGCTCCCGGAGTCGCCGGCGTAGCGTCCGGCCACATGGTGGGACGCATTCAGCGCGTGACACACCAGCACGGCATTGCTGCGCGCCGCGTTGAGTTCCCCATAGGTCTCATAGGCCAGTTCATAGGACGGCATCAGGGCGCCGCTACGCAGCCGCAGGGGTTCCGTGAAGACCGCCACCCCCGGCGTCACCACGCCCACGGAGCCCGCCGTTTGCGTCGCGCGCGCCATCAGACCGGGGTGCGTGCCAGCGTTAGCCGACGCATCATCTGTTGCACCGCATCCTGGCGCATATCTTTGTACAACAAAATCTCTTCGTTTTCCTTGGCGAGCAGGATCTGATCGTCATAGGTGTACTCGCGCGTGAGCAGGATCTCGCCGGGCGCCATCCAGTCGCGGTTTTTTTGATCGCGCAGGCGAAACTGCACCTTGTAGCGCAGCTGATACTCGCGCACGCGCCCGCCGCCGGAGAGCGACAAGATGATCTTCTCTTGCACCTCGCCAGTGATCTGCAAAATGGCCTGCGCGTCCTCCTTGCGATCCACCAGCCGCGTACGACTGCCACTGGCCATGTACCGGCGCAGTTGGGAGCCGAGGACGGAATAGTCCGGCGCCTCCACGAACAGGCTGTCGAAAGGCAACGTCGCCTGCCCGCGCAGGTGGAAACTGCACCCCGCGGTGCCCAGTCCGGCCAGTAGCAACGCCAGGCGCTGGAGCAGGACGCGGCGGTCCATCACACCACCAGGTTGATCAGGCGGCCCGGCACGAGGATCACCTTGCGCACGGCCGCTTCACCGAGCGCACGGAGCACGGCGGGTTCAGCCAGTGCCAGACGTTCGATCTCCTCACCCCCCGCGGTGCTGGGTACGGCCAAGCGCCCACGCAGCTTGCCATTGACCTGCACGATGAGCTCGACCGTGTCGCGCACCAGAGCGGCGGGGTCCGGCTCGGGCCAGGACGCGGTAAAGACGTCATCCCCGAGTCCCAGTTCCCGCCAGAGGTGGTGGCAGATGTGCGGTGTAATGGGCGCGAGCACGCGGATCAGCACGGAGAATCCTTCAGCCAGCACGGCGTTCTCTTCCCCGGTGGCGGAGTCGGTGAGCGGCTCCAGCGCGTTGAGGATTTTCATGGCGGCGGAGACAACCGTGTTGAACTGGTGCCGCTCCATGTCGTAGTTCGTCTGGCGCAACTGGGTATGCACCTCGCAGCGGATTTCCTGGGCGCGGGCGGTGAGCGCGCTGGGGTCCGGAGGGCTCTTTGCCACGCCGCGTGCCTGCACCTGGCTGCCCAGACGCCAGAGCCGCTTGAGAAAGCGCGAGGCCCCTTCCACGCTGGCGTCGGACCAGGTAAGCGTCACCTCCGGCGGGGCGGCGAACATCATGTAGAGCCGGGCGGTGTCGGCACCGTATTCGTCCACCAGGGCCTGCGGATCCACGCCGTTGTTCTTGGACTTGGACATGGTGATGATGCCGCCGGACTCCACCGGCTCGCCGTCGGAGCGCAGGCGGGCGCCGGCTCGCTGCCCGCGTTCATCGACTTGGAGTTCCACGTCCGCGGGATTGAAATACGCGATACGGCCGGTACCTGCCTTGCGGAAGAACACCTCGTTCAACACCATGCCCTGGGTCAGCAGATTACGGAAAGGCTCGGAGAAGTCCAACAAGCCGAGCGTCCCCATGGCCTTGGTCCAGAACCGCGAGTAGAGCAGGTGCAGGATGGCGTGTTCGATCCCCCCTATATATTGGTCTACGGGGAGCCAGTAGTTAACCCGCGAATCCACCATGGCCTCGTGCTGGTCAGCGCAGGCGTAGCGCAGGTAATACCAGGAGGAGTCCACGAAGGTGTCCATGGTATCCGTCTCCCGCCGTGCGTCCGTCCCGCAGCCCGGGCATTTGCACCGCCAGAAGGACTCTGTACGGGCCAGCGGATTGCCCGCGCCATCGGGTACGAGATCCTCGGGAAGGCGTACGGGCAACTGCTCATCGGGCACCGGCACGTCACCGCAGGCCTCGCAGTGGATCAGCGGGATCGGGCAGCCCCAGTAGCGTTGCCGGGAGATTCCCCAGTCCCGCAGGCGGAACTGCACGCGGCGCTTGCCGAGGCCGCGGGTCTCGAGTTCAGCGGAAATCGCGCTCACGGCAGCGGCGAAGTCCAGCCCCGAGAAGCGCCCGGAGTTCACCGTTACGCCGTGCTCGCACCAGGCGCCGAGAGCGGCCTCACCCGGCTCCGCGTCCGACGGCCGGACCACGACCTTGACCGGCAACCCGTAGCGGGTGGCGAACTCGAAGTCGCGCTCATCGTGGGCCGGCACGGCCATGACGGCGCCCTCGCCGTAACCCATCAGCACGTAGTTGGCTACCCAGACGGGAAGTTCTTCATCGGTGAGCGGATGGCGCGCAGTGAGGCCCGTGGGCATGCCCACCTTCTCCATGGTGGCCATCTCCGCTTCCATGGCGGGTCCACGCCGGCACTCTTCCACGAACGCCGCGAGGGCCACATTTCCGGCAGCCGCCAGCGTGGCGAGCGGATGTTCCGCCGCCACCGCCAGGTAGGTGGCTCCCATGAGCGTGTCCGCCCGGGTCGTGAACACGCGAAGTTCGCCACTGGCCGCACTCGAACAGGGGAAGGCGATCTCCACGCCCTCACTGCGCCCGATCCAGTTGGCCTGCATGGTCTTGACCCGTTCGGGCCAGCCCGGCAGCTGGTCCAGTTCCTCGAGCAAGGCGTCGGCATAGGCGGTGATCCGCATGTAATACATGGGAATCTCGCGCTTCTCCACGGGGGCGCCCGTGCGCCAGCCGCAGCCGTCGATGACCTGTTCGTTCGCCAGTACCGTCTGGTCGATCGGATCCCAGTTCACCACGCCGGTTTTGCGGTAGACGATGCCGCGCTCGAGCAGGCGTAGGAACAGCCATTGGTTCCAGCGATAGTATTCCGGATTGCAAGTGGCGATCTCGCGCTCCCAGTCCAGGGCGAACCCCAGGGACTTGAGCTGCTTCTTCATGTAGGCGATGTTGTCGTAGGTCCAGCGCGCAGGCGGAACCCCGTTGGCCATGGCGGCGTTTTCTGCCGGAAGACCGAAGGCATCCCAACCCATGGGCTGGAGCACGTTGAAGCCCCGCATGCGGTGGTAGCGCGAGAGCACGTCACCGATCGTGTAATTGCGCACGTGGCCCATGTGCAGCTTGCCGGATGGGTAGGGAAACATGGACAGGCAGTAGTACTTGGGCCGCCCTTGCGCTTCCACCGCCCGGGCCGCGCCAGTGCTCTCCCAACGCTCCTGCGCCGAACGTTCCAGTTCCGCCGGTTGATACTGAGGCTGCATCGCTTGTCCGTGCCCGTCAATCATGAGAATCGGCGATTATACCTGCCCCCGCCCGGCATCCATCGCGCATGGCGGCGCGTATCTGTTTACAAACGACCCTTGGAAGGAGAATGCCGTGATCCGCTTCTTGCCGGTGCTCGCCCTGCTGTTCTGTGTGGACGGCCCCGCAACCGCACTGGAACCGCCCCGCGACGCCCGCGTGGAGGCGGTCACTCAGCCCGCCTGGCTGCTCCGCACAGGGACCACGGCACCACTGCGGCCCGGGGCCATCCTGCGGCCGGGGGACGAGATTAGCACCGGGCCTGCGGCGCGCGCGCTAGTGCAGCTCTCCGACGGCAGCCGCGTCAAGCTCGGCGCCGACGCCAAGGTCCGCCTGGACCGACTGGAGAGCGGGCGCGCGGCGGAGCCCTTCCGCGCCGTCCTAGCCGTTTTGACCGGCGCCTTCCGTTTCACCACCGAGGTCCTGGCCCGCGAGCGGCGACGCGAGGTGGACATTCGCTTCGGCACCATCACCGCAGGAATTCGGGGTACCGACCTCTGGGGCAAAGTCGGGGCGGAGCGCGATCTCGTCTGTCTCATCGAGGGCCACATCACCGCAAGCCGCGAGGGCAGTCCGGCGGCGGATCTCACCCGGCCTCGCAGTGCCTACGTCGCGGCTCCGGGCCAGGACGGGGCGGTGCAGGAGGTGTCGACCGAGCAGCTGACCGCTTGGTCAGCCGAGACGGAGATTCTGCCCGGCCAGGGGGCGCTGCGGGTCGGCGGGCGTTGGCACGTCGTGGCGCAGCGCTCGGGCGATCAGGCGCAAGCACTCGCAATCTACGACCGCCTGCGGCAAGCGGGACACTCCGCGGTGATCCGCCCGCGGGCCGACGCCGGCGGGACGGTCTATGCGGTGGAAATCGACGCGCTCCCCAGCCGGGCCGAGGCCCTGGCGCTGGCGCGGCGCCTGGAAAACACGCTCCCGGGGCTCAGCCTCGGAATCAGGGGCCGCTGAACCCCGGCGCTCCGTTATACTCAGGAGATTATCTCCAGGCGGCGCCGTGATCTCTAGCAATATCCTCGAAAGCTTGAATCCCCAGCAGGCGGCCGCCGTCACCAGCGACCGTCGTGCCACCCTGATCCTTGCCGGAGCCGGTAGCGGCAAGACGCGCGTGCTCACGAGCCGGATCGCCTGGCTTGTGCGCAGTGGCGAGGTCAGTCCGCACTCGATCCTGGCAGTGACCTTTACCAATAAGGCCGCCCGCGAGATGCTCACGCGCATCTCAACCTTGCTGCCCATCAACATCCGCGGGATGTGGGTAGGCACCTTTCACGGCCTGTGCAACCGGTTGTTGCGCATCCACCATCGCGAGGCGGGCCTGCCGGAGACGTTCCAGATCCTCGATTCGGCGGACCAGCAGGCGTTGCTCAAGCGCATCCTGCGCGGGATGAACATCGACGAGGAAAAATCGCCGGCTCGCGAGATCGGGTGGTTCATCAACGCGGAAAAGGAACAGGGCCGGCGAGCCGGGGCGGGCGACGTCAGCGATCCCATGGTCGAGCGCTGGTCCGAGGTCTACCTTCGCTACGAGCAGCAGTGCGTGCGCGAGGGTCTGGCGGACTTCCCCGAATTACTGCTGCGCTGTTTCGAGCTACTGACCGGCAACGAGGACTTGCTGGCGCACTACCGGAGTCGCTTCAGCCATATTCTGGTCGACGAGTTCCAGGACACCAGCCGGTTGCAGTACCAGTGGCTCAAGCTCCTCGCCGGCGAGCGCAGCAGCCTGTGCGTGGTGGGCGACGACGACCAGTCCATCTATGGCTTCCGCGGCGCCAGTGCGCAGAACATGTCCGACTTCCAGACGGAGTTCGGCGCGCACGTCATCAAGCTCGAGCAAAACTACCGAAGCTATGGGGCCATCCTCGACGCGGCCAATGCGCTCATCCGCAACAACCCGCACCGGCTGGGCAAGGAGTTGTGGACCTCCCAGGGGCGGGGCGAATTGCTGCGCCACTTCGAAGCGGCGGACGACTCGGAGGAGGCCAGCTATGTGGTGGAGGAGGTCAAGCGGCTGCGCGATCAGGGTGTGGAGTTGTCGCAGATGGCGCTCCTGTACCGCTCCAACGCCCAGTCGCGGGTGCTCGAACACACGCTCTTTAGCAGCGGACTGCCCTACCGGGTCTACGGCGGGCTCCGCTTCTTCGAGCGGCAGGAAATCAAGCATGCGCTGGCCTACCTGAGGCTCGTGGCCAACCCCGGGGATGATGCCGCGCTGCTGCGCGTGGTAAACATCCCGGCCCGGGGAGTCGGCGCGCGCACCCTGGAATTGGTTCAACAGGCTGCCCTCGACCAGGGCATAAGCCTGTGGGAGGCGGCTCGCGCCCGGCCGCCTTCGGGGAAAGCCGGCGCCGGCGTCGCCGGGTTTGTCAGCCTCATCGAGTCCTTGCGCGCACAGGCCGTCGGTCAAGGGCTGGCGGGCATTGCCGAGGCGGTCGTGGAGCGCTCCGGCCTGAAGGCGCTCTACCAGGCCGAGCGCGACGGTGCCGACCGCGTGGAGAACCTGGACGAACTGGTCAACGCAGCCGCGACCTTCGAGGCGGATACCCACAGTCTCACCGAAGGTGACCCCGAAGCGCCTCCCCGTGGCGTGACGCTCGCGGATTTTCTGGCGCATGCCGCACTGGAGGCCGGCGACAATCAAGCGGAGGCGGGCGCCCAGGCGCTGCAGTTGATGACCGTCCACGCCTCCAAGGGGCTGGAGTTCGAAGCGGTTTTTCTGTGCGGCCTAGAGGAAGGTCTCTTCCCCCACGAAAACGCGGTTAACCAGGAAAGCGGCCTGGAGGAGGAACGGCGGCTGATGTACGTGGCGCTCACCCGGGCCCGGCATCACCTCTACCTCACCAGCGCCGAAGCACGCATGCTCCACGGCCGCAGCCGCTATAACCAGCCCTCGCGCTTCATGGCCGAGATCCCCGCCGAATTGGTGGAGCGAATTGCAAAACGCCCACCGCGCTGGACCAGCCATACCGCCACGCCAAGTTGGGCGGGCAACGCCCGCGCGGCAGCGGCAAGTCCGGCGCAGAGCGCCGGGGCCCCTGGTTCTGCTTGGCGCATCGGACAGAACGTGCTGCACGGTAAGTTCGGCCCCGGCGTGATCATGGATGCCGAGGGCCGAGGCCTCGATGCACGGGTGCAGGTCAAGTTCCGCGACGTCGGCGTGAAATGGCTAGCCCTTGAGTACGCCAAGCTGATACCGGCCTGAGGCGGGGTAGCGCATGGTACGGCGGCTGGGTGCCCGCGCACCTTGCCGCCCTTATCGGCTTGCAGGGGCTTCAGCAGGAATCTGCCGGCACAGACCTTTGTCGCCGACGGGGCAGCGGCACGCTGTGGCATAGGATCAATTGATTGATCTGCGGGCCCGGGCGCCGCGCAAACCACCCTCCTGCACCCGCCTCAATTGTCAAATCCCGTTTGACAGTATTTGACCGGCGCCCGGTTTTATTCCACAGTTCGTCCACAAACTATCCATGCACTGTGAATATCATCCTGGGCGATAAGGATTCGGCCGCATTGGCCGAAACGCCTGCGTTTTGCCGTGCGCACCGCGCAAGGAGATCAACATGCGTGGCTATCTCAGACGTTTTGGCACAGCGCTCTTTCTGCTGGCGGCTATCTCCCCGGCGAGCGCCGAAGCCCACGTGCTGGTGCTCAGTGAAAGTGGCGTCGAATCCAGGGGGTTGGAGCCGGCCCTGACCAGGGCTCCCGGCGCAGCGCCTGCCGCCAATAGTTCCTTCGCTTCCCTCGCCGGATCCCGTGCTGATGGGGTGCGCGTGGCGCTGTCTTTGCCCGAACCGCAGCGGGTGCCTGAATCCACGATTGCCTGGCTCGCCCTGGGCGGGCTTCTGCTGGTGGGGTGGAACGCGCTACGTAGCTGAGTGCCGATGAGGGCGCGGAACTATTCGCCGGAGCGTTCAGTTCATCGGGCGGGCGAGAACTGCACGCGTTGCTCAGTGGGTCATTCGCGCCTCGTGCAGGCCCTGGACACTCGCGTCGAGTCGGGCTCGCATCTGAGAGGAACCGCCCGGGGCTGAAATGTCTGGTTCAGGCTGCCTTTGCTCATCCATGAGAACGCCTGAAGGTCCATTTGGCCACTGCGGCTTGTACCTCAGCCAGGATGGCCAGGGCCCGCGCTGTCCCGGCGAAGGTGCGGTTCTCCCACCGTCCCTGCGGATGCACACTGGACCTGCCGGCGGATCGAGCCGACGGCGACCATCGGAGCGCTCCCGAGGTGCCACCTGGCTTGCTGTACTATTTTGGCGGGCGTTCGTCCATCCGGGTGAGGCCGATCGGGTCGCCGGACCTGTCGAGCAAGTGCTCCGGCACCGGGAATTCGGCAAAGACCTGGAGCGCACGCGAAGAACTCGACGGGCACGCGCCCCTCACGTTTCTCCATGCGGCGCACGGTGGAGAGCGAGGCACCCCCGCCCTTCCGCCCGCGAAGCCTGGGTGATGCGGCGGCGCGACAGCGAGCGAAAGGTCGCTGCCGAGCTTGTTGATGGCACGCTCGACAGCGGGAGGGGAGCCGGGAACGCCGCGCTAAGTCGCGCCGAAAGGCCGCTTGATAGCGGGTACGGGGGTTCTGTGGATGCGATTGTGACCCTGCGCACTCGAAACTCATACGAGCCGCTTCCAGAAGCATACTTAAGCGTAACAGTCGTTCTGCCAAGAACGCCAAAGCGAGCAGACCCCGGGGGCGACCCGCCAGCGGCCAGCCGACTACAGCGTGGGTGTGGTAGCAGATGTGGGACTGGGCGGCTCCTGCGTGAAGCAGTCCCGATAGGCGAAGTAGGTGGACAGCGATGCCAGCGCCACCATGGGTACCAGCAGAGTCACCAGGGCCGCGCTGCGCACAGGTCCTTCGGGCAGCAGGGCAGCGACGAGATTCACGGCCATGGAAAGCAACGACAGGCCCATTCCATAGACCAGCAGCGGGATCATGTTCGCCAAACAGGCCCGCAGCGACAATGCCAGAGAGGGCAGGGCCTGCTGTTGTCCGAGGAGCACCAGTGCCGGGGCGAACCACACCGCAGAGGCGATGGGCACGAACAGCGCGCACCCCACGAGCAGCGCCATCGCGGCTCTGTTTACACTCTCCGCAGACAAGGCCTCCGCATCCGCACCGGTGAGCAATGCCGCCAGGGTTTTGGGCAGGTCATCGCCGCCGAGGTATCCCACCACACCCGCGACCACCACGTAGCCCAGCAGCGAAACTCCACCCACGGTCACCAGCGGTTCGGGTGCCGTCAGGAAGCCCGTGCGGAAGTGGCCAAGGCCGATGGGCTTGCCCAGCACCTGATCGCGGCAGGCCTGTAGGATCCCCCCCATGAGCAGTGGCGTGAGCAGGCAGAACAGGTAGGGGCCCACCGGAGGAAAAGCCGAACACAGTAGGCCAACGGCCAGCAAGGCGGCGTGCAGCGCGAACCAAGCCGCCAGCCGCGCCCGCAGCAAGCGCATGGCGTCCAGAATCCACTGCAGGCCCCGGGCGCCGGCCAGCCGCCTTACCTGCATGGGTGCCACGTGCGCAAGAGCGATAGCGCCTCCTCAGCCCACCGCCGGCAAAGGCGCGGGAGAAAGTTCAATGTGGTGGCGCAGGATACGCCGAAAGTGCTCGGGATCATGGGCGTGGGTCAACTCACCGGGCCGCGGCAGGTGGAAGTCATAGAGGCGCGAAACCCAGAAACGCAAGGCCCCCGCGCGCAGCATCATCGGCCAGGCAGCTCGCTCCTCGTCGGTGAGCGGGCGTACCGCTTGGTAGGCGCCCAGGAGTGCTCCGAGGCGCTCCGGGTCGATGCGGCCCTCGGGCGTGGTGCACCAGTCGTTCACCGTGATGGCCACGTCATAGATGAGCACGTCGACACAGGCGAAGTAGAAATCGATCACCCCGCCGATGGCCTCTCCGTCAAAGAGGACGTTGTCCCGAAAGAGATCCGCGTGGATTACCCCACGGGGCAGCGCATCATGACGATGCAAGCCCTGGAAGCGAATCTCCCCGTGCAGTAGCTCGCTCCGCTCGGCATCCAGAAAGGGATAAATCTCCGGCGCCACCGCGCTCCACCAGCGTGGACCACGCAGGTTGTCCAAGCGCCGCTCGTAGGTGCCGCCGGCCAGGTGCATCTGCGCGAGCACTTCGCCCACACGCGCGCAATGCGCCGCTGCGGGGTCGAGCACCGGTCGCCCGCGCACGAAGGTGACGACGGCCGCGGGCTTGCCGTTGAGTTCGCCCAGAAAAGCGTCCTGCAAGTCCGCGATGGGCTTTGGGCACGGGATCCCGTGGCCCGACAGATGCGCCATCAGGTGGAGGTAAAAGGGCAGTTCCGCCGGACGCAACCGCTCGAAGAGCGTCAGCACGAAGCGCCCCTGCGTGGTGGTGAGGAAGTAGTTGGTGTTCTCTATCCCCGACTCGATGCCGCGCAGGTCCTGGGGCGAGCCGATGGCGTAGCCGCGCAGCCAGTGCGCGAGTTCCGCCAGGGTAACGGTGGTGAAGACGGACATTGCTCGACGGTCGCCGGCCTAGAGGTTGAGCTGCGCTTCGGTTTCCGCAGCCGAGGATTCGAAGCCGCGCTTTTCGTAGAAGTCGAAGATGGCCTTCACCACTTCGTCAGGATCGTCGATGACCTGAATCAGGTCCACGTCGGCCGGACTGATCATCCCGTCCTCAACCAGCGTCGTGCGTATCCAGCCCAGGAGGCCCGACCAGAACGACGACTGTACGAGGATCACGGGCAGGCGCCGGATCTTGCCCGTCTGCAGCAACGTGAGGGATTCCATGAGTTCATCGAGGGTCCCGAACCCCCCCGGCATGACCACGTAGGCAGAGGCGAGCCGGACGAACAGGATCTTGCGCGCGAAAAAATGCCGAAAGGTCTGGCTGATGTCCTGATAGGAATTACTTTTTTGCTCGTGGGGGAGTTGGATGTTCAGGCCCACGGACAGGGAACGGCCGTGGAAGGCGCCCTTGTTGGCGGCCTCCATCAGGCCTGGCCCGCCACCGGATATGACGGTGAAGCCGGCATCGGAGAGCTTGCGGGTAATCGTTTCCGTGAGCGCGTAGTAGGGATGACCCTCGGGTATGCGCGCGCTGCCAAAGACACTAACGGCCGGGCCGACGTTGATCAAGCGCTCGGTAGCCTCGGCGAATTCTGCGATAATTCCGAATAGGCGCCACGCCTCTCTGCCGGACCACTGCTTCTTGATGAGCTCCGCCGCCAAAGGTCTAGGTATCTTGCCTGTTGCACTCATGGAGAGTCCGGTTCCTTACGCGTCAGGTTGCAACCGCAGTGGGCAGGCTGGCCGACGGAGTGCTCCGGGCGCCGCCTGGCCTGCTGCAGCATGAAAAATCTTGCGCCGCGTGCGGGACGCCCGCCGCGCACCCCACCGGGCGTCCCATGAAAACTCTGTTGCTGGTGGACGCATCGTCCTACCTCTACCGTGCGTTCCACGCACTCCCCGACCTGCGAAACCAGCAGGGGGAACCCACCGGCGCCATCTACGGCGTGCTGAACATGCTTCGCCGCCTGCATCGGGACACACCGTCGGATTATAGCGCCTGCGTGTTTGACGCAAAAGGCAGGACCTTCCGCGAGGACCTCTACGCGCAGTACAAGGCCAACCGCCCCCCCATGCCCGATGACCTCCGCGCCCAGACCGAGGGGCTGCACGAGTGCATCCGGGCGAGCGGCTGGCCCGTGATCGCGGTGACCGGTGTCGAGGCGGACGACGTTATCGCCACCCTGGCGGGAATCGCCTCGCGCGCGGGCGTGCGCACCATCATCTCCTCCGGGGACAAGGATTTGACCCAACTGGTGAGCCCGCAGGTCACCATGGTGAACACCCTGTCCGGCGAAGTGTTCGATGAAGCCGGGGTGATGGGCAAGTTCGGCGTGCGCCCAGTGCAGATCGTGGACTACCTCACGCTGGTGGGCGACGCCTCCGACAACGTTCCTGGCGTGGCCAAGGTGGGACCGAAGACCGCGGTGCGCTGGCTGACCGACTACGGCTCAATCGACATTTTGCTCGCGCGTTCCTCCGAGATTGGCGGCGTGGTGGGGGAGAACCTGCGCAAAGCGCTGGACTGGCTGCCCACGGCGCGCGAGCTCCTCACCGTGCGCACCGATGTGGAATTGCCGGTGGCGCTCGAGCAGCTTCGCCCGGTGGCGCCCGATGTGACCGCACTCGCTGCGCTCTACCGCCGCTTCGAATTTCGTGGCTGGCTGCGCGAACTGGAAAACCCCGCTCCAGTCCCTGCCGGGGTGCCCGAGGACTCCTCTGCGATGCATGTGATCGCACATCCCCCAGCCGAGCATTACTACGAAACCCTGCTCACGGAGGAGGCCCTGGTCGCGTGGATTCGCCGGGCGCAGTCCGCTGAACTCACCTGCGTCGACACCGAGACCACCAGCCTGGATCCGCTGGCCGCGCGATTGGTGGGAATCTCCCTGTCCGTGACGCCCGGAAGCGCCGCCTACCTCCCGCTCACCCACGACTATCCGGGGGCGCCACCGCAACTCGGGCTCACCCGCGCCTTGGAATTGTTGCAGCCCTGGCTGGAGGACCGCGAGCGCCCGAAACTGGCCCAGAACGCCAAGTACGACAGCCATGTCTTCGCCAACCACGGCATCCGGCTCGCGGGTGTCGCGCACGACACCCTGCTCCAGTCCTACGTTCTGGAGAGCCATCGGCCCCACGACATGGATAGCCTGGCGTTGCGGCACCTTGGGCGCAAGACCATCAGCTATGAGGCGGTGGCGGGCAAGGGCGCGCACCAGATCGGCTTCTCCCAGGTCAACCTGGAGGTGGCCACCGAGTACTCCGGTGAAGACGCCGACGTCACCCTGCAGTTGCACGCGGCCCTCTTCCCGCAGGTGCAGGCCGAGCCGGCACTGCTCAAGGTCTACGCCGAGATCGAAATGCCCCTGACGCCGGTGCTGCTGCGCATGGAGCGCACCGGCATCCTGCTCGATAGCGGCAAGCTGGCCCGGCAGAGCGCGGAGCTGGGCGCACAGTTGATGGCGCTGGAGCAACGGGCCCAGCAGCTCGCGGGTGGCCCCTTCAACCTCAACTCACCCAAGCAGATCCAAGAGATCCTCTACGTGCGCCACCAGCTCCCGGTCCTGAAAAAGACCCCGGGCGGGCAGCCCTCCACGGACGAAGCGGTGTTGGAGCAACTGGCGCTGGACTATCCGCTAGCTAAAGTGCTGCTGGACTACCGGGGGTTATCGAAGCTCAAGTCCACCTATACCGACAAGCTACCGCGTATGGTCAACCCGAGCACCGGTCGGGTGCACACGAATTTTGCGCAGGCGGTGGCGGTCACGGGCCGGCTCTCCAGCACCGACCCCAATCTGCAGAACATTCCCGTGCGCACCGCCGAGGGCCGACGCATTCGCGAAGCCTTCATCGCCGCGCCGGGCTGCCAGCTGGTATCGGCGGACTACTCCCAGATTGAACTGCGCATCATGGCCCACCTGTCGCGGGACCCTGGGTTGCTGCAGGCCTTCACCCGCGGCGAGGACGTACACCGCCATACCGCCTCGGAGGTTTTCACGACGCCGCTCGCGGAGGTCAGCGGCGAGCAGCGCCGCTACGCCAAGGCGATCAACTTCGGACTCATCTACGGCATGTCCGCCTTCGGCCTGGCGGGTCAACTCGGCATCGAGCGCTCCGCCGCGCAACAGTACATGGAACGCTACTTTGCCCGCTATCCCGGGGTGCGCGTGTACATGGAGGAAACCCGTGCCTTCGCGCGCGACCGCGGCTACGTGGAAACCGTGCTGGGCCGACGCCTGTTCTTGGCCGACATCCGCGCCGCCAGCGGCCCACGGCGCCAGGGTGCCGAGCGTGCGGCCATCAATGCGCCAATGCAGGGTACCGCCGCGGATCTGATCAAACTCGCCATGGTGAAGGTCCACCACTGGCTCCAGGACGCCGGGATGGCCAGCCGCATGCTGCTGCAGGTACACGACGAGCTCGTACTCGAAGTGCCCGAAGCGGAACTCGACGACGTACGGGCGACGCTGCCGCGCCTGATGAGTGGCGTGGCGGAACTGGCCGTGCCGCTGGTCGTGGACGTGGGCAGCGGACCGAACTGGGAACAGGCGCACTGAACCCGAACATGAATCGCCAACCAACGAGGACACCGCGCATGCGCCGCTTTTCCACCACACTACTTCTCCTCGGCCTCGGCCTCTGCCTCGGCACCGCCTCCTGGGCCGCCGGAGATGAGCGGGCCACCTGCCGCGCCGAGGCCCACAAGCTCTGCCCGGGTGTCGCTGGCGGCGACGGTCGCCTGATGCAGTGTCTGAAAGACCATGAAAGCGCCATGTCGCCACCGTGCAAAAAGCGCCTGGACGAAGCGCTGGTGCAGGCCGCTCGCAACCGCGAGGCCTGCAAGGGCGATGAGGAAAAGCTCTGCCGGGGCATCGCGCCGGGGCAAGGCCACCTCGTGCAGTGCCTCTACAGCCATCATGACGAACTGTCCCCAGCCTGCCAGGAGCGGCTTGACGAGACAACCAAACACGCACCCTGCCTCCCCGACGCCGTGAAGTTCTGCAGCAACGTGCGCCCCGGCCAGGGCGCGATGGGCAAATGCCTGAAGAGCCATGAGGCCGAGCTATCGGCGGCCTGCCGGGATGCTCACGCGCACCAGGCGGCGAAGTCCCTACCGCGGCCAGCCCGCTAGGACACCCGATAAGCGGGCAACCTCTGGCGATCAACCGGGTCAAAGCGAACGCGGGTCTGGCCTTCGGGTTACCATCCGCAGACGGAGCCGTGGGCAAGCGGAGACCATATCGTGCGCTTGCTGTGGCTAAACCCTCACAAAAATGGAGCATAAAACATGAGACTGCTGCCGTACTTAAAACCGCTGGGAGCCCTACTCCTGATCGGCTCGCTATCCGTCGCAGCGGCAGATACGCCCGTGCCCGCTCCTGCGGGCGCCCAGCCCTGCGCCAAGGACCAGGGCATTTGCGTCCTGCCCACGGGGACCCACTCGGTATGGTTCGGGGCCAAGGACCGGGGCTTCATCAAGTCCGGCCTCAGCGGCCGCGTACCGTGCAACAGCGGATTCTTCGGCGACCCCTTCCGCGGCGAAGCAAAAAGCTGCATGCTCATCGTGGCGGACGCGGCGGCTGCTCCTGCCCCCACCTCGGCGCCCACAGTGGCCGGCACCGTGCCGCCTCCTGCGGGTTCGGAGCATTGCGCCAGGGAGCGTGAGGTCTGCGTTTTACCACCGGGCACCCACGCCGTGTGGTTCGGCGCAAACGGCAAGGGCTTCTTGAAGCCCGGCCTGAGCGGCAAGGTCAATTGCAGCGACAGCGTCTTCGGCGACCCCGACCGGGGCGTCGCGAAGGTCTGCTTGCTTGCGGGCATTCCGCCTGAGCCCGCCCCCGCCAACGCCGTCGCCTGCGCCAAGGACCAGGAGATCTGCGCACTGCCCGAGGGCGTGCACAGCGTCTGGTACGGAGCGAAGGACCGCGGCTTCCTGAAGACCGGCATGACCGGAAAGATCCGCTGTAACGACGGCGTCTTTGGCGATCCGTATCCGGGCGAAGCGAAGATGTGCATGATGACACCGACCCCCGGCGTCGCCGCGCGCCCAATACCTGTGAATGCCGGTGCTCCCGGAGTAGGCACGCCCTCTTCACCTCCCGGGTCCTCGCCTAGCACCTCCTCGCCGGCGCCCAGCTCACCCGCTCCCGGTGCCCCGGTCTCTACCCCCACTGCTGCGGCGCCGGCCACTGTGCCACCGCCTGCGGGTGGGGCCGTCTGCGCAAAGGAACACGAGGCCTGTGTGCTTCCCGCGGGTAGCCATAGCGTCTGGTTCGGCAGCAAGGGTAAAGGCTTCGTGAAGGCTGGCGTTAGCGGTCGGGTCACCTGCGACGATACCAATTTTGGCGATCCGGACCGCGGACTGGCGAAGGTATGCATGATCCTGGGTGTCACCCCGCAGCCGATGCCGGCCGGCGCCGTCCAGTGTGGCCGTGACCACGAGGTCTGCATCCTCCCGCAGGGATCGCACACGGTCTGGTACGGCACCAACGGCAAGGGCTTTACTCGCACCGGACTGAACGTGCGAGTGGCTTGTGACGATGGCTTCTTCGGGGATCCTGCCCGCGGCCAGACGAAGGCTTGCTGGGCCGCTCCCTAATTCGAGCGTCATTGAGTAGACGTGCGGCCGGGCAGTGTCCACTGCGCCGGCCGCTCCTTTTGGCAGGCCTCGCGCGACATCACGCGGTCGGACCTGGCCCCAGGCCTGGCCGGGCCCTGGTCAAGCCGTCTCGGCGAACTGCATCCGATAGAGCCGCGCGTAGGCGCCGCCCAGGGCGAGTAACTCGGCGTGAGTGCCAGATTCGACCACTCGCCCCTCGCCAAGCACAATGATGCGATCGGCCTTCTCCACGGTGGAAAGGCGGTGCGCAATGACCAGGGTGGTACGACCCTCCATCAGCGCGTCCAGACCCGCCTGGACCTGCCGCTCCGAGACCGAGTCCAGTGCCGAGGTCGCTTCATCCAAAATCAGGATCGGGGCATTCTTCAGGAGCGTCCGGGCGATTGCCAGGCGCTGCCGCTGACCACCCGAGAGCTTCACGCCGCTCTCGCCCACTAGCGTTTCCACCCCGCGCGGCATGCGCTCGATGAAATCCAGCGCGTGCGCAGCCTGGGCCGCCGCCAGGATCTCAGCGGCTGAGCGACCACCCATCTCGCCGTAGGCGATGTTGGCGCCGACCGTGTCGTTGAACAGGGCGACCTCCTGGCTGACCAACCCGACGTTGGCGCGCAGGCTCGCCAGCCGGATTCGCGCCAGATCATGGCCGTCGACCAGGATTCGGCCCTCGGTCGGCACGAAGAACCGGGGGAGCAGGTTCGCGATCGTGGTCTTGCCGCTGCCCGAGGCCCCCACCAGCGCCACCGTCTCTCCGGGCCGCACCGTGAAGCTCACGTCGTCAAGTGCGAGGCGCTCGGCCTCCGGATAGCGGAAGCTCACCCTCTCGAAAATGATTTCGCCCTTCGCTTCGCCCAACTCGACGCGGCCCTCATCGGGCTCCCCTTGCTGGTCGAGCAAGGCGTAAACACTTTCCGCTGCCGCCAAACCCCGCTGCAGGTGTTCGGTGACACCCGTGAGGCGCTTCAGCGGCGCGGTCAGCATCAGCATGGCACCGATGAACGCGACGAATCCGCCCACGCTGGTGGTGTCGGCGCGCGCCTGCTCCACCGCCTGGAAAACCACCACGGCCACGGCAAGGGCGGCGAACAGTTGCACTACGGGCACGTTGGCCGCCGCGGCAGCCGCCTGCTTGAGCTGAAACCGGCGCAGGCGTCCCCCGGCATCCGCGAAGCGACGCGATTCGTAGGACTGGCCCGCAAAAACCTTCACCACCTTCTGGCATTCGATCGCTTCCTGCAACACATGGGTGAGCTCGCCCATGGAACTTTGCGTCGAGCGGCTCATGGTGCGCAGTCGGCGGTTCAGGTAACGCACGACGAAGGCGATGGGCGGCCCCATGAAGAGCGAGATCAGCGTGAGGCGCCAGTTGAGCCAGAGCAGGAAGCCCAGCAACCCGACCAACGACAAACTGTCCTTGACCATGACCGTGACCACGTTGGTCGCCGCATCGGTGACCTGGGTCACATCGAAGATGAAGCGCGAGATGAGCGCGCCGCTCTTGGTCTCCGCAAAGTACCCGGCAGGTAGGCTCAGCATGCGCTCGAACATGGCTTGGCGCAGGTCCAGCACCACCCGTGTGCCTACCCAGGTACTGGCATAGGCACCGAGGAAGTGCCCAGCGCCCCGGACCAAAAAAATGATGACGATGAACACCGGCACCCAGCGAATGAAGAAGGGGTCCCGGCGCACGAAAGTGCCATCAAGGAAGGGCTTGACCGCCGCCGGCAGTGCCACCTCGGTGGCAGCCACCAGCGCCATGCCCAGAATCGCAAGAGCGAACACGGCACGGTAGGGTTTGATCTGAGAGAGTAGCCGCAGGTAGAGCTGCGCGCCGGACTTGCCTTGCATGGGCGCCACCATAGCAAATTCCCCCCCGAAAGCAAGCGGCTCCCGCCCGCTGACTTCCGAACTAGGCGGCCGACGGGAAGCGTTTGGGCGAACCAACTGCCTCGCAGCCCAGCCACCATCGATGGATTGCACCCGATGCAGGCCAACGGTTAGCGGTGCCAAGCCCGGCTGCAGGATCTCCGGAGATTTGAGCTCGTGCAATTCGCCTTCGCGCATCGCAGCCATCTGATCCCAGCCCAGGGCGGGCGCTCGCAGGACTGATCTGAAAAACAGTCCGCACCGCCGTACAACTCGAGCAACTCCGAGACCCGTGCAATCCCACAGATCATGGGGTCGTTCCATTCCTCGAAGCTCACGCGCGGCGGACGGGTTCGGCGAGAAGCCCTGCGCGCGCCTGTGCCAGGGCGCCCTCCGGGGATGCCCCGAGGGCCGCGGCGCGGTCCCCGGGGCCGACCCTGGCGCCGGGCAGAAGGGTCATGTCGAGGTTGGTGACGGACGAGTTCGCCGACGATCCGGTCACCCTCGCCCGACCGGTAGAGGATCTCCACCGTCGCCTCGGTCAGGCAGACGATGCGCCGTGGCAACTGCTTGCCCAGGGCTGGCACCGGGGACCTAGCGCCCGAAGCGGGCCGCCGGATCGGACGGAAACGGGACTGCCGGGAAGGCGATCAGCCGGGTACGCCGGCACGCAGCCGCGCGCCGCCCTCGGTGGCCACGAACTGCAGTGCGCCCGCGAGCCCCAGATACAGCGCGGCACTACCCACGTAGGCAGGGAAATAGGCAAGCACGGTGCGCGTGAAATCGACCGGCCCCAGGGATTTCACCGTGCCGGCGAAAAGGTAGAGGCTCGCGTTTGAGATCAGGAAGGCACCCGCCAAGCCGCCCACAGCGATCAGGCTGAGCGCTACCGCGCCGGCGACACCGCGCGCGCCAAGCCCTCGACCGAATCGTCCCGCGCCCCAGAGCAAACCGTAGGTGGGGATCAGGAACCAGTAGGCAGGGCTCAGGCACCAGGCGCCGAGCTCGCTCGAGCCCGCCGCAAGGTCAACGAAAAAGGCCGTCAGCAGCAGCAGGGCGAACATACGCACCGGGCGCAAATAAAACCCGGCGAGCAGGAACACGGCCAGGGAGGCGTCGGGGAGCCGATCCGGGCTACCAAAATGGGTAAAGCGGGTCAGTGCCATGAGCAGCACCAGCAGACCGAAAAGCATCCAGCTGTGGCGCGGTCGCAGGTCGTGCACGAGGACCTCCTTGTCGAAAGTGGGGCAGGGTTTGGAAAGCCGGTCACGCACGGATAACGAAGACCTCATTCCCGGCTCACCGCAACAGGCCACCGTTACCTGCAGATGGGACGTTAGATTACCCATGCGGGGCCACAAATGCCAGCCCGGCGCGCAAGAGCGTGGCCCCGGCCGGCGCGGTCGGTCAGTCGGCCAGATAGCCGGAGTGGGCAACGCCGAAGTCGCGGGCGGTGTCGGGCCCTGCGTGCTGCCCGGCGAAAGGCGTCCCGAGGCCCGTCTGCGGTGCGGTTTCGGTGCTGCCGACGTCCAACGCTTTCGGATTGAGTTCAGCGTAGGTCATCGGGACGGGGTCCTGGGAATTGGCCCTTTTGGGATGCAAGTCTCCAGTGGCAAGGTGCCCGGCTCGTGTCATTCGCATGCGACATTCTCTACGGCAGTCAAACCGCGCCATTTAACGGAATTTGACTGGGCGCCGCCGCCGGGGAAGCCCGGCCGGGCCCCGGCGAGGGAGGAGCCGGGGGGCCGGCCCCTTGGGCGGGCGGGCGACCAGCCCTGTCGCCGCTTCAGCCGAACCACAGGGCGCACCGACCCCGCGGTTGAATATTGCAATCTTCACGCATGAGGAAATGTCATATGCCTCCCCCAGACTGCGCGGGTGGCCAAACCGAATCATCGGTGAGCCCCCGACCCTGAGGATATACATCATGAAGACGTCCAGCAACCGCGCCCGGGCCCTGCCCGCGCGCACCCTGATGACGGCCGCCGTGGCCGCCGCCCTCACCATCGCCGGCCTGCCCGCCCACGCTGACCTAGTGACCGGCGGCCAGGAACTGGTGGTGAGCAGCACCACCTACAACGATGCCGGTTTCTCCGTCGGCGCCGCGTTGCCGCTGAGCACCACGACCCTCGCGACCGCCGGTAGCGCCTTCTGCCAGAACGCCGATTGCTCGGCGAGCGTCTGGAACAACAGCCTGAAAGTGACTACCGGCGTCCCCGGCAGCGGCGCCAACGACGCCAACTTCGGCACCTCGTCGGCCATCTCCCTGCTCAGCGTGAACGCCAACACCGGCCACCTGGATGGCAGCCTGGATGTCACCGCGCTGGCCGCCAGCCAGAACCTGAAGCTGGTCACCAGCTTCGCCTCCAAGTCCGAGTTGGCACTGAACGTGACCCCGGACGGCAAGTCCGTGACATTCATGGGCTACAACACGACCCTGGGCAAGCTGGACATTTCCAACTCCAACACCCCGGGCATCATCGAACCGGGCAACACGGACACCCAGACGGCCACCTATCGCGGCGTCGCCCAGCTGAACGTGAGCAACAAAGCCCTGCAGTACACCACCAGCAACGCTTACGCTGGCAACAACGGCCGCGCCGCCGTACTGGCCGCCAACGGCCAGTACTACATGGCCGGTAACGCCGGCAACGGCAACGGCAGCGCCGCGGTCACCGCCGCCACCGGTATCCAGCTGCTCACGCCGGGCAACAACGCCACCACGGCCACGCCGGGCACCACCGAATTAGGCGCCTACAACATCACGCAGAACGGCTACGCGGCCGACAAGGCCGCCAAGGACAGCAACTTCCGCGGGCTGACGGTCTTCAACAATACCGTGTATGTGAGCAAGGGCAGTGGCGGTAACGGCATCAACACGGTCTACCAGGTGGGCGCCGCCGGTGCCCTCCCCACCGGCACCAGCAACCCCATCACCGTCCTGCCGGGCTTCAGCACCGCCCTTGCCAAGCCCGCCGACAAGACGGTCTTGCATCCCTTCGGCCTGTTCTTCGCCAACGCCAGCACGCTGTACGTGGGTGACGAAGGTTCGGGCGCTGCCACCGACTTCGGCGCCAGCCCCACCACCAACGCCGGCGGCCTGCAGAAGTGGAGCCTGGTGAGCGGTGTCTGGACGCTGGACTACACGCTGAAAGGCTCGCTGATCGGACACAGCTACACCACGAGCGACGGCGCCGGTCACGCGCTAACCACCACCGCCGACGGTCTGCGGAACCTGACGGGTCGCGTGAACGGCGACGGCACCGTGTCGATTTTCGCGGTAACCTCCACCGCGGGCAGCGTCCTGGGCGATGCCGGTGCCGATCCGAACCAGCTGGTGTCCATTACCGACACCTTGGCCAACACGACCGCGGCCGGCGCAGCGGGCGAGGATTTCACGGTCCTGCAGACCGCCGCCCTGGGCCAAGCCCTGCGTGGCGTGGCCCTGGCCCCGGTGCCCGAGCCCACCACCTGGGTGCTGATGGTCGGTGGCCTGCTGGCCGCCGTCGGTATGGGTGCCCGCCGCCGCAGCTAAGCGCGTTCGACGCCGCTCCGGGGGGATGGCGCGGGGTGGGGATGTGGTCCCCGCGCGAGTCCCTCTGCCTGATCTGCTGAAATCGATGGCCCCACAGGCGTTTGTTGCCTGCGGGGCCTTTTCCCGCTGGGTGAGCGCGTCCTCACCCCACCGCGTCGGCCCCAATGCTTCGGCGCGCTGCGCCCCCCGTCACTCTCATCACGCTGTCCGCCATCGCAGGCGGACGAAGCGTCCCGATGACCGTCCTCGCTCCATCCGCGGGCGAGATCCATCCTTTTTTTTCCGCCTATCCGCGTCGGGGCATTGGGCAACGGGCATGCCCCGACGCGTGGCGCCATTAAAAGGCCCGTCGGCCGCAGTTTGTCTTTGCGCTGGCGGGTGTAGTAAGTAAGCGCACACTGTCCATGGCGGTTTATCTCGGCTGGGACAGGCGCCAATACTTCCCCAAGCAGAACTCCGCGCAAGAGCGCCGGGCTTGTGCAGGGACAGTTTTCCCTGCCTGGAGCGGCTATAGGACCGCGCATTGGCGGTAGCCCCCAGCCTCGGCACGGGCGGCCGACGCGTGTCGGCGAACCACCCGGCGGAGGCTGCGAGAACACGCTAACCCACAGATGTGAAAGAGGATTCACAAAAGCGCATTAGCAGTTGACGGTGCAAGGTTTTCGTCTCTATAGTGTCAGCATGGAAGCGGAACTCGACGTCCTCGATGCAAAACTCACCCAGCTGGTACAGCTATGCCACCGTCTACGCAACGACAACCACGAGTTACGGCAGCAGCTGGCCGAAGCGCTGAACGAAAACAAGCACCTGACGGGAAAGATGGAGGGAGCGCGGTCGCGGCTGGAGAAGCTGCTGCACCGGATCCCCGTGGACGAGGTATAGCTAAAGCTGCGGACAGCATCGAGGTCACTATCCTCGAGCGTAAGTTTCGTATCGTCTGCGAGGAGGCGGATCGCCCCAGCCTGCTGCAGGCCGTCGACTACCTGGACGGCAAGATGCGCGAAATCCGGCTGGCGGGGAAGGTCATCGGATCGGAGCGGGTCGCCGTTATGGCTGCGCTCAACATCACCCATGAGCTACTGTCCATGCGCCTAGGCGGCGGCCTGGACCTCGGCCAGTTCCGCCAGCGGATCAAGTCCATGGCGCAGCTCGTCGACCAAGCCATGGAGGCCCAGGCCGACCTTTTCTGAGCGCCGCAAGAACGCGCTTCGCAGGGCGCGGCCCCTGGGCGTAGAATAGGGTTGCTCCCTGCCGTGTTTGTTCGGGCTTTATACTCTTTGAACCAATGTAATTCGCTTGGTCGCCGACCAACTGTGGTGCTGTTGTGCGCGTCCGATGCCGGAAGCGCCTGATGCGCCCGGAAGGTGACCACTCTTGGACCCTAGGTTCAAGATGCCGGTCCGGACGGCAATGGTGGGGGGCTCCCGTGTGCTAGTGACGGTCCTCTAAACCTGGTTCGCGGGGCGTGGGAATGGCTTTCTGGTTGATGAAGTCGGAGCCGGACGAGGTCAGCATCGATGACCTCGCACAGGCGCCAGGGCAGGCCGTGCCGTGGTTTGGCGTGCGCAACTACCAAGCGCGCAACTTCATGCGCGACGATATGCGGGTGGGGGAGCAGTGCTTTTTTTACCACTCGAGTTGCCCTGAGCCCGGCATCGCGGGCATCGCACGGGTTTCCCGGGAAGCCTTCCCCGACGCTACCCAGTTCGACCCCAAAAGTGTCTATTTTGATCCCAAGGCGTCGCCCGACCAGCCGCGCTGGTTCAATGTAGAGGTGCAATTCCTGCGCAAGACACGCTTGCTGCCCCTGCAGGAGATCCGTTCCTTCCCCGAGCTGGCGCAGATGCGCTTACTGGCACGCGGCAACCGGCTCTCCATCACGCCGGTGACGGCGGCGCAGTGGGCCTTCCTGCTGAATCAGCTGTGAACGCGCCGCTGCGCTGGGCCTGAAGGTCATCGATGGAATGGTGGCTGGGGTATCTACTGTTGGGCTTGGCCGCAGGGTTCCTCGCCGGACTGCTGGGTATCGGCGGCGGCATGCTGGTGGTCCCCACCCTCGTGTTCCTGTTCTCCGCCCAGCACTTTGACGCTAGCCGGGTGATGCACCTCGCGCTCGGCACCTCGCTCGCGAGCATCGTCGCCACCAGCCTGACCAGTACCCTGTCACACCATCGGCTCGGCCATGTACTCTGGCCCGTATGGCGGCGCAGTGTGATTGGCGCCCTGCTGGGAACCCTCGCGGGTACCGCCCTAGCCGACCGCCTTCCTGCCCACTACCTAGCGGCACTTTTTGTGGCGTTCACCATCTACTGCGCCCTACAAATGGTCATGAATCGCCAGCCTCCGCCGAGCCGGCAACTACCGGGGACGGCCGGACTGGGCCTCGCCGGCCTTGCCCTCGGGGGCCTCTCCAGCTTGGTGGGTGCGGGCGGCGGCCTCATCGCCGTGCCCCTCTTGAGCTACTGCAATGTGCCCCTGCGTCAGGCGATCGGCACATCGGCGGCCTTCGGACTGCCCGTATCCCTGGCAGGTTCCCTGGGATACCTCCTGCACGGTCTTTCCAAAGACCGTCTGCCACCGGGAGCGGTGGGCTACATCTACCTACCAGCCGTAGTTTGCATTCTCCTCGGTGCGCTCGTCACGGTCCCTCTGGGGGCGCGCGCCTGCCATTTCCTGCCCGTGGCCCGCCTGCGGCTCATCTTCGCAGCGCTGCTGCTCGCGGCCGCCGGACGGATGCTCGCCAGCCTGCTATGAGGCGGGAGTCGGGTCGGGGAGGGTCTGCCAGATGCTCTGGCGCTGCCGCAAATAGCGCGGGCAGGCGACCTTCCTTGCTGAGGGCGTCGAGCCGGTCGGCCGCATACCGATAACCGGCTTCCACGATCCGGTCGATCTTGGCGAACTCCAGAACACCAAACTCCTCCATCGGTGGGCTCAGGCACAAGTCGGCGTCGGCCTTGGCCTCGGCGGTCTTCTGCTTGCTCCCCACCTCGGTGGTGCGCATCAAGACGGAGACGATGTTGGGGACCCGGATGGGGGTGGCGAAGGGGCCGAGGTGGCTCCACAGTAGCCGCCAGGGAGAGGGGAATTCCAGCTCCTGCACCGAGAATTCCCGCTCCCACCCCACGTCCACCGTCACCACCAGCCCGCAGGAGCGGCGGCGCATCACATCGCCCGGGAGGTTGTTGACGATTGCGCCGTCGACGTAGACGTCACCGTCGACCACCACGGGCACGAAGATCCCTGGTAGCGCCGCGCTCGCTCGAACCGCCTTCCACAAAGGGCCGCGCTCGAAGACGCTCATCTCGCGCGCGCTCAGGTTGCAGGACACACAGAAAAAGCTCACCCACAGGTCTTCCATATCCGTATCGCCGTAGATCTCGCGCGCCCAGCGGTCCAACACCCGGCTGCGCACGATGGAGATCAGCGGCAGCGTGTATTCCTTGTGCGGCTTGTGCCTGAGCCAGCCCGTGCGCGATATCTCCAGGCTCTCCCGCCAATTGAGCCCCATGCCGAGTCCACCGGCGATCACCGCCCCCATGCTCGTGCCACCGATCATGTCGATGGGCACTCCGGCCTCTCGCAGCGCCCTGATCACCCCGATGTGGGCGAGCCCCCGGGCACCCCCGCCGCCGAGGACCAAGCCCACGGCCGCATCGCCGAGGCAACGGCCGAGCCGCGCGAAATCGGGTTCCGTGTCCAGGCGAACGTGGAAATGGTTGTGGAGGCGACGCCCCACGAACCAGCGGCGGGTTCCGGTGGGCAGGCGGCTTCCATCCCGGTGAAGCAGTACCAGGCTCAAGCGGGCTGCCTGCAGGCGTGGGTCGGCCAGCAGAAGCGACTCCAGCGCGCCTGGGGCGGGGTCGTCCCGGGCGTCAGCCACCAGCAGGATCTGGTCCGCCTGGCGCAGGCAGCGGCGGGTCCAAGCAGAGTCCAGCCCGTCGGTCTGGTAGAGCAAGAAACGAGTACGCGCCTCCTGCTCGTCGAGCCAAGTGTTCAGCCGGATGGCCCCAGGGGTGCCCGGTTCCGCCTGGGCGATACCCGGATGGTTCAGCAGGCGGTCCACACCCGCCGCGCAGAGGTGCAGCGTGGATCCTACCGCGGCCAACCCTGCAAGGAGTCTCCCGCAGAACCGATCCGCGTCCACCCGCGGGGAGGCGGGCAGCACGGCCAGGCACCGGTGCGAGTCCCGGTTCGTCGCAACCTTTTCACGGGCACTGAGGCGCCGGGCGACCACCCGGGCGATGGCTCGCCAAAGTTCGGGGTGGACCGTGGCGATCTCGTCGAAGGCGGCCCGAGTCAGCCCGACCAGGTCGCTGTCGCGAACCGCTTCCACGGTTGCGGTTCGCCGGTCGCCGGTGAGCAGCGCGATCTCGCCGATGCACTCTCCTCGGCTCATCTCGCTCAGCGTGCGGCCCTCGGCGCTGCGCGCCCGCAGCCGCCCACCGAGCACGAAATAGAGTGCCTGCCCCTCGTCGCCCGCATGAAACAACGTCTCCCCGGACCCCAGGTGCAACCACTGGGCCCGCGCCTCCACCTCCGCGAGCAGCGCGCCCGTAACCTCGCCGAAGAGACCGGTGAGCCCGACGAGGAGTTGGTCCCGCAGCATTCGTCGCCGGGCCCCCTCCGAGACCGCCCGCAGCAAAACCGGAGAGGCCTGGGCGAGCGCCTCGAAGTCGTCGCGGCTCATGCGCAGGACGCGGGCGGCGGTGACCGCGCTGACGTCCGCACTGCAGGTTGCGCTACCGGTGAGGATGGCCATTTCGCCGGCCACCGCACCCGGCCCAAAAACCGAGAGCGTGATGTCGCTGCCATCCTCCCGCAGGAGGCTAGCGCGCAGTTGACCCTGCAGGACCACAAAGAGCGAATGGGCGGGCTCACCGCGCCGCATCAAGTACTCGCCAGCTTCCAGGGCAAGTTGGCTCAGTGCCTGCGGCGGCGCCGATTCGAGCGCCTGGCGCAATTCGGGCGGAAGGTCCTCGGGCAGTTGGGCGCCCGTGTCGAGCTCACGCATGGTCATTTGGCGTAGTGAGAGGACCTACTGAATCCGCTCCAGTTCGGCCTTGAGCTCCTTCCAGTGCGCACGCGCGACCGGATCCTTCACCCGCTTCAACGCCCCTGCAAGCTTCTGCAGCAGGTGAGCCGCCCCCGCTTGCACTGAGGAGCGAAACTCGCTCGGCCGCCCGTCCCTGCGGTAGAGGTGCAGGGTATCCACAAAGGGTGAATTGAGCGCGCGCGGCGATCCCGGCGAGCCTCGCTCGGCGCCGACGAGCGGCCCATCGGCCCAGGCGTTGATGTCGATCGCTCCCGCTGCCGGTTGCGGGTCAGTGACGGTTCCGCTGGCCACCTGCAGCAGCACCACATAGGTCCGCTGCAACTCGCGCCGGTACAACGACACCACCGGGCGGGCAGTTGCAAGCTCTTGGAAGAGGCCGTCGTTTAGGTCCTGCAGGAGGTCAATGCCCCCGTAGCCCGGGGTCTGCGGCTCAAGCGCCTGGAGTTCCGCCAGCCGCTGGAACACACCGGGATCGAGCAATTTGCGCAGGAGCTGGAGGTTGGAGCCCTGAAGCACGTCGGCGGCACCCGCCGGGGCTACGCGCCAGAGGATCTCGGGATCGAGCAGGGCCGTGGGTGGAACGAAGCCCTTTGCGATCAGGAACTGGGCCGCCTCGCGCTGCCGCGCTGCGGGCACGGGCCTGAAGGGGGCAGAGCCACGGCCAGCCTGATAACGGATTTCCTCGACCCCGCCCACGAGTTTTGCGACAGCGCCCAGTTCGCGGTGCCGCTGCTGAACCAGGGCGACATAAAGCTCGCGCATACGCCCATAGCCACCGCCGACTTGGGTGGCCGCACCGAGCAGGAGGGGGGCGGTCCGGTCAATGTTCTGCAAACCCAGCGCCGCCGCTGCCACGGGATCGTTGCCGATGACGTTGGTGTTGACGCTGGGGTCGAGGGCGGCCGCCTCGTCCTCGCCACCGAAGCGCAGCATCGGATCGTCCACTTGCTTGGCCGCGAGCCCATCGAGCACAGCCCACTCGTCGTCCCCGCTCAATAACTGCGGCTTGCCACCCGCCTGCCCGGGCGCAACGTATTGCCGGTAGCCCCAGTCGATAGCGAAGTAATCGTAGGGACCGAACTGCGGCAGCACATGCGCGCCGTCACCCGGCTGTGCCACGTAGTTCAGCCGAGCGTAGTCCATGATGGACGCCGACGTGCCCCAGCGCGCCGTCCACTCCGGATCGCGCAGCTGAGCGATGGAATAGGCGGCGTGCGCCTTGAAGTTGTGGCGCAGGCCCAGCGCGTGGCCGATCTCGTGGCAAACGACGTAGCGCAGAAGCTCACCCATCACCGGGTCGGGCAGCGGCAGCTTCCTTGCCTGCGGGTCTAGGGCCGAGACCTGCACAAAGTACCAAGTCTCGGCCAAGCGCAGCACGTCATGCCAAAAAATGACGTGCGAGGAGATGACCTCGCCACTACGCGGATCGATCACCGCTGGCCCCATGGCGTTCTGCCGCCCGCTGGGGGTCCAGCGCACGACGTTGAAGCGTAGGTCCTCCGGGTCCCAGTCAGGATCCTCCTCGGGGGTCGGCGCATCGCGCGCGGAGATGGCGTTGCGGAATCCCGCCTTCTCGAAAACCTTTTGCCAGTCTTCGATGCCGCGCTTGATGAAAGCCTGCCACTTCTCGGGAACCTCGCGGCTGAGGTAGAACACGATAGGCTTAACGACGTCGGACACCGGTGCTGTGGGGTCCTTCTTCTCCAGCCGGTAGCGCTGGATGAAGGCCCGGGTCACTTTGCCGTGTTCCTCCGTGCCGTAGTCATCGAAGGGAACGCTGAAGTAACCCACGCGCTCGTCCGCGTAGCGTCCCCGCATCGGCCTCGGGGGTAGCAGAAGGACACTGGTGTGGAATACGAATCCCAGGGTGGCACGCCGGTCCTCTTCCCCGTCGGCGGGCGCCTTTCGCAATTCACCGGGGTCGGCCATCCAGGTCTGGTAGAACCGGATATCCACGCTGCCAGGCAGGACCTTGACCGTATCGATGTAGGAGCGCTTGGGATCCACGCCGCTCATGTGGAAGTGGCGCATCAGGTCCAGGGCAAACCCGGCGGGCACCTCACCCACCAAGATGCTTGTGATGTCGATGATGGGCGCGCCGTTGACCCCCTCCCGGATAACATCGAAGGTGCGCAGGACGGTATTGAGCGAGGCTGCTTCCACGCCGCGTTGAATGCTGCTCTGCTTGGGCGCCCAGAGCTCGTAGCGCACATCCTCCAGGTACAGTTTGTTGCCGCGGCGGATAAAGCGACCGATCCGATTGTCGACGACGGAACCCGGCGCTACGAAATCCGTGCCCGTGGACAGAGCGGAGAACTCCGTGTTGAACAGGAAGTCCTGCCCCAGTGCGGAATTGGGAATCTCCACCAGGACCCGGTCGCACTCGATATGCACCGTCACCAAGCCCGCCAAGGTTTGGGTGCGCGCGGCCTCGCCCGGTGCACAGGAAACCACGACGGCACTATTCACGCCGAGGGCCGGACGGCCAAGGCAGAGGGCGAACAGCAGCAGGCATGCCGACATGCCGCGTGGCATCCTCATGCGATCTCCTCAGGTAACAGATGGGCAGCCGCAGGACCGCAGCGGCACGCGGCCGCGGGTAAGTGCGCGCATCGTCGACTATCTTACACCGGGGGGCGGCCGCAGAGGCAAGCAGGGGGTCAATGCCAATTTAGCTAGGCGTCTGAAGGAGGGAAGCGTCCGAGTTCAAGCCTGCCGCGTGGATCGACCTTGGATGGATGGGAACATCCGGATTCTGGCCTGAGTCATGAGCTTCGCAGCCGGGTTGTCAGTGATGGGTTTGAGGACCGGGAAATTCAGACTTATACCCTGTCGGACGCGGCTCGGGGGTGCCAAGCGCGGGCCAGCCGCGGCTATACTGCCAAAGGACGGGGTAATACGCCTGTCCCACAAACCAGGAACCTGCTATGTCCTCTGCACTCTGCCGTGCTGGCCTCGTCTTCGCCCTGTTGGCAGTCCTGGGGCGGGCCCAGGCGCTGGAGATCGAATCGGTGAGCGTCGAGGAGCGCGCTCGCCCCCTCGCCAGCGGCCCGGAATTGCGCTTAAACGGCGCCGGCCTGCGCACCCGGATGTTCCTCAACGTCTATGTCGCCGCGCTCTACCTCCCCGAGCGGCGCACAACCGCCGCGGAAGTGCTCACGCAGACGGGCCCGAAGCGCGTCTCGCTGAGCTTTCTGCGTGACCTATCCTCCACGCAGATGGTTGGCGCCTTTGGGGATGGCCTGAAAGCCAACCTCGCTCCAGCGGAGCAGGAAAGGCTGCGGCCTCAGATCGACCAGTTGAACCGCATCCTCAACGGCCTGAAGAAGGTCCGTGACCTGGAAGTGATGACGCTGGACTGGATCCCGGGCACGGGCACCCGGATCAGCCTCCAGGGGCAGCCACGCGGTACACCCATCGAGGGCCCGGAGTTCTATTCCGCGCTGCTGCGCATCTGGCTGGGCGAGAACCCTGTGGACGAACCGCTCAAGCAAGCTCTGCTGGGCCGCCACTGAGCACGGCCAATAAAGTGACCCCGGGCCTTCGTCTATCTGGCGTGTGCATGAGCATAGCCCGGGTTGCGACGATCCGCCCGGCCCTACGCACCCATCCCGTTCAGCAACCTGACTGTCCCGGAATCACCATCCCGGCGACTTTGCGCGTAGAAAGCCAGATTTACGCGGATTCTGGTAGCCGCTTACACTCCTTGGCGTAAGGCAACGGCTGAAGAATGGTTTCCGGCCTCAACTGAAGCCCTTTGACCCGGAAGGCGTCGTCGGTCACCGTGGCCGACATGAAGATACGGTGCGCCGCATCGGCATCGCTACCAAACGCCGACAGCGGGGGAATGCGCGGCTCGATCTCGATTGCGACACCCGATACGACGCATTGGCAAGACCCAATAATGTCTTTGAGTAGCGGCGAAGCAAACTTGACAGACTCGCGCTCGGTGTGGGCGGCGAGGATGTTGGCAACGTCGGTTGTGCGCTCGATCCACGCCCCATACGGAATCAGGAGCAGTGCCTCACGTTTTCCGTTGTTGACATCGGCGAAGTTACCCACGCCCTGCTGCTCCAGTTCGGTTGCGCAAAGTGTCTTGATGGCATCGTAGGCAGGTTCGTCTTTGGGAATGCGAATGCGGCACGCCTCCCGAATCGTGTCAGCACAGGCATGCGCGCCGTCCATCAGAAGCGGGCCGACGGCGATGGACTTCCGATGGAGGTGGAACCTGGTTAGGCCATTGAACCCCTTTTGAACTGAAGTGATCGGAATCTTGTCGCTGTTCAAGAAGTCATCAGGGAGTGCGGGATCGGCCTGGCAGGTGGCGATGCCGAATTGCTTGGCCTGCTCGATCGTTTGCTTGATCAGGAAATTGTCCGGGCACAGATACTGGCCGGGCCTTTGCCGCTGTTGAGCTGTGATTGAAGCATCAGCAGTCCAACCAGCGTCTTTCCCTGGCCAGTGTGAAGCTTGACGATCACATCCTTCTGGTCGAGATGGCTGGCGAACCAGTCCTTGAGCACGTCGGCTTGCGCGGGACGCAAGGGACCCTTGTCGTGCGCATGGTCCAAGGTGTAATAGAGCTTGGCCGGATCGGTCGGTCGCTCTGCCTTCTTGCTGGACAGCCGTATCTGGGAGTCAACCAACTTCGTCTCCCTAAGTTTTCTCGGGCGCCGTGAGAGTCATTCGTCGGCGCCCACTTCAACCTCGACCTCGACATCGGCCTCGACTTCAGTTTCGATCTCCGCCTGCAGCTCTAGGACGGCCGTTCGAAGCGCGTCGTAGATGCTAATTTCCTGACCAACGATTTCGAGCGTGACTGCAAGCGCATACCGTGCAGTCGTGTCGGGATCACGGCTCCAGCCTTTATGCCCACGGACCGCGATGCAGAAGTGATCCGGCAAGGTGTTGGACTTCACGATGGCCCAGTCCTTTTGCACCGTGCCGTTGTTGCGGCGAGTGTTGCGGATCAAGCCGGTGGTCGAACTGTCCTGGAGTGTCCAGGGAAGCGTCGAGCCCGGCAGCGGGGCGGCGTCGCTCTCTTCATCCTTCATGGCGCGTACGCGGAAATCGTTGAGGCCCTCCCCAAGCTTGCTGGTGACCCAGTCCACCCACGTGGAGAGATACCGACGGAGATTGCGGCGCGTGCGCCGGGGCTGCGCGACGTAGGACAGCGTCACGTCGATCCGAATGTCGTATTCGTCAGCTTGCTGGCGCAGCGCCGCTGGAATTGGCACTTGATAGATGTGGCAGTCTCCCGCGCTGATCGGGGTCTCGGCACTGGTGATGAACGTGGTGCGGTGATCGGTGTTCACCGTGGCCCGCGCCTCATCCGGGACGCCGAAGCCGATGCAGCGGATGATCTGCGAGGCTTGGTCAAGCAGCTGTCGCCGCTGCGCTTGCGTCTGCTGTGGATCGGGAGCGCGCAGTTCCGACAAGACGCCTTCCGCCCACGCCGGCCATTGCGCCGACTGAACAAGGAGGGCGCGGTACAGCAAGGTTGGCTCTGTTGGCAGCAGGCGCTGCAGCTGCGCGGCGATGCGCGCTACTTTGGGCGTGGCAAAGGAGGTGCCGGTTGCGTCACGATCCGCAGCCGGCCCTGGCGGGAACATCGTCGAGCGAACCAGCTCGGGGCAAGCCGGCGGTATGGCGCCTCCGCCTTGCACGTCGATGGGCTGATTGTCGGTGCGAACGAAGTCGCCTCCGTGCTCAACGATTTCTGGCTTGATGACGTTCCAGATGCCGGGGCCAGAACGAGAGAACGCCGAGGGACGATCTGGCTCGGTCGCGAAGCTGCGCCAGTTGCCCGACTCAAAGGCGTCATAGGCGATCGAACCGACCGTCAGAGCCTGAAGGCTCTGCCCTGGATTGGCGACCCGCGCGGCGGGCTCGTAGAGGTACTCGGGATACGGGCGACCAGCGTCGAGGTGGTCCTTGACCCCAGGGTACGGCATGGGTCCAGCAGGCCGAATGTTCCCGGCGCTCTGGATCACCAGCACGTCGTACTCGTTGGATAGCGCATCGATCTCGGCGGCCCACGACGACATGTACCGCAGGCGGCAATAGCCATAGGCGTTGATGGAGTGGTTGAAGATGCGCGTGGCGCGCGGTCCCAAGTGATAGCGCTCAACCGCGGCACGCATGGCTTCAGCGGGGAAGACTTCGTCCGGCATGCGATTGTTGTCATCAAGCACGCGTGCGTTCTGAATCCAGAACGGCAGCTGCGGGTTCCCGGTCTTCGGCACTTCCTCGCCATAGAGAACCGCGCCGGCCACTCGGGTGCCATGTCCCCCGCCGGCGACAAAGTCGCCCACCTCGGTTGGGGCTTTGCCCGGCAGGAAGCAATGCGAAGTGGTCTGATCGATCGCCGGCTGAAGCAGCAGGTGCCCCTCCTGAACGCCGCTGTCAATGACGCAAACCGCGGGAGCATCGGCGTCGGGCGCGATCGGCGCCACCGCCAGAGCCGCTTGGGCTCCCGCCTGGCCGGCGTTCTGCGGGAGGGCGATGTCTTCCGGCTCAACAACTTCGAAAACGTATGGATAGTTGAGAACGAAGTCCCTCAGCCCCTTCCCTGAAATCTTCAACCTAACCGTAAAGCTGTCGGGAAGGACGCCGGCATCGAAATCAGAGCCATCGACAAGGTGCAGGATCTCCGCTGCATAGAACTCGGCGAACTTCTGAATCGCCGTCTCTCGTTCGATCTTGATGTCGTCCCACTCGTTGTAGGCGCTTGCACGCGCCTCCGACCAGGCGAATTCCTTCGCTGCCCACACTGCATCTGTTGCCCGTTTGCCGCGCTTGGGCTTCGCCGGGATTTCTTTCGTGCCCGCGCAACCAATGCCGATATCCACGATGTAGAGCTGATCGTCGCCGATGGTGCCCCAAATGCTCACCAGGTGTTCGGATAGGATGCGTCCCAAGCGATCCGTTTGGTTCGGGTCATCGAACAACTTGTGCACTTGGGCAATCGTTGCCGAGCCGTGCACCTTGACAACGAAATCTTGGAGCATTGCGCGGAAAGGGGCAATCTGAACATCTTCAGATGCCACGATCACATAGCCTTCCTCTTGCTCCGCGACGATTTCGAAGGCGAACTTGTCGCGCAGCACGTCCAGGTCGAGGCCGGGATCGACTTGCAGGAGGATGGGGACGCCCGACGGGATATTGGGCAGCGCCGCGCCAGCGACCTGCCGCTCAGCTTTACGCATCTGCCAATTCGCGCTGAACGCTTGGGCAGCGGTGTCAAGCGCCTTACTGTGTGCCTTGCGAGCGTTTCGGTTCGCGATCGTTTGCGGCGATGCCTTCCCACCTCTGCGCAGCTTGGCCGGGCCTTTGAAGGCGCGTATCAGAGGCAGGTGTTCGAAGTTGTGCTCACTGGGCATCGCTTACACCCTTTGTGCGGCGTCGTGCCGTTGCAGCTCGTCGATCGCTTGAAAGAGCCTGTCGTTCGACAACGCCAAACCGCCTGCTAGCACGGCGGCCTTCGCAGCGTCCTGGGCCGCTTTGACAACCATCGCCGCGGACGACCCCGTCAACTTTGCGACCAGCTGGTCCCACAGGATGCCCTTTTCCATGCGTACCGTGGACAGCGTCATACGCAAAAGTTTTGCGATCTCGGTAGCGCCTGGCAACGGGATCGAAAACACATCGTCAAAGCGGCGGAAAAGTGCGGGGTCCAATGCAGACTCGAGATTTGTCGTCGCCACCAGCAGTCCGGGCGCGTCGTATTCCTCCATGAGCTGGAGCAGCGAATTCACGATACGCGATACCTCGCCAATGTCCTTGGAGTTTGTGCGCGAACGGGCAATGAAATCGCACTCATCCAAGAGCAACACGCACGGCTTCTCCTTGGCCGCAGCAAATATCAATCGCAGGTTCTGCGCGGACTCGCCGAAGAACGACGAGACCAGCACATCGAATCGCACCTTCATCAACGGCAGGCCGGTGTTCCACGCGAGCCGCTTGGCGCCAAGCGACTTGCCGCAGCCCGGCGGCCCGTAAAGGAGGACAGTCTTTCTTGGCCTCAACCCAAAAGTCCGAAGGCGGTCACGCGCCGCATACTCTGACTCAATGCGGGCGAAACGCTGTTCGACCGCTCCCGGCAGCACCATGTGATGTTCGAGGTGCTCTGTCGGTATCAGCGTCGCAAGTGTCTCGCCGTGCCGTCGGCTCATTGGCAGCTCTTTGAGCGTGCGCTCAATGTCGGCTGCTGGAGTCGGCGACGGCAACGCTCGTTTGGGCTTGGGCTGTTTGAGGATCGCCTCCAGCTGCTCCGCCAATCGGACGTGACCTGTTTTGCGCTCTGCTTCGACGATCTTCCCCGCGAGGCGATCAAGGTCGCTTTGCGAGCCGTCTGCGATGGCGCGTACCACCCTCTTAAGAATATCGGCGTTCATGCGATCTCACCTGTATGAGGACCATCGGGTCGTTGGTTAGTACCACGCCCATGGTCGAGATTCCATTCGGAATCCACCAGTTCGCAGTTGCGAAGCAGCGGATGTCCCCGTTTCTGACGGGCAGGCTGCCAGCGGGTAGCGCGCATTGGTCATGCGCGCGTTAGGGCCATCGACTACCTCGTAGTGGACTGCGCTTCGGGGGCCCTGGCCAGCGGGCGCCGCCGAGCATCAACAGCAGATGAATTTTAGCGCTGATTGGTAGCACATGCGTCACCAGATCCCGAGCGTGATCCATCGGGAGAACCCGAAGCGTCCTTACCCGCGGTGTCCCGCCGGCAGGCCGGGTGCTACGCGCTGCGCGCGCCGAGCCTGGGTCTCGGCCATCCGGTAACGCCCCCTGACGCGAACAGCCGAGGTTAGCGGCATCGGCTGCCGCCAACGCCGGGTGATCCATTCCGTGCCGGGTACAGCACCGTCGATCTGTTTACGAGGCGCGGCGCAAGGGCGAAGGCTGCGCCCGCCTGGTGGGGTATCCCCAACCTTCCTCCGCTGCGCTCCGTGCAGGCCGGCTGAGCCCCCTCCCCGCCATGCACCCTTGCACCTTGCCTCCCCGGTCTCGGCGACGGCCAGAGGCCCCGTACAGCGCAGTGCTGAGCCTCAACAGCCGATTTAGGGGCAAAGCCATGACGACCAAACCCCGCACCGACGTTTACACCCGCGTCACCGCCACCATCATCGCCAGCCTGGAGCAGGGCACCCGTTCCTGGATGAAGCCTTGGAATGCCCAGCATGCCGCCGGCCGTATCACCCGCCCGCTTCGCGCGAATGGCCAGCCCTATCGCGGCGTCAATGTCCTGCTGCGGTGGGGCGAAGCTGACGCCAAGGGCTACAACGCGCCGCTCTGGATCACCTACAAGCAGGCCGCAACGCTTGGCGCCTTGGTGCGCAAGGGCAAGCATGGTTCTCTGGTGGTCTATGCCGACAGCTACACCAAGACCGAAACCGACGTCCAGGTTCAGGAGAGCGAACACGCCATCCCGTTCATGAAGGGCTATACCGTGTTCAATGTCGAGCAGGTGGACGGGTTGCCGGCGCATTTCTACGGCAAGTCCGAACCCCCTCACCCGGTCGAGCGGATTCCGGCGGCTGAGGCCTTCTTCGCCCCCACGGGCGCCCCCATCGAGTACGGCGGCAATCGCGCCTTCTACTCCCCTGCCCGCGATGTGATCCAGTTGCCGCCGCGTGAGCGCTTCAAGGACGCGGGGGCTATGCCGCCACCCTGGCCCATGAGCTGACGCATTGAACCGCACACCCGTCACGCTTGGCGCGTGAACTGAGCAAGCGCTTCGGCGACCAGGCCTACGCCGCCGAGAAACTGTGATTGCCAAAATGGGCAGCGCCTTCCTCTGTGCCGATCTCGGCATCACACCGGAAGTTCGCGAGAATCATGCGTCCGACCTGGCGCACTGGCTGCAGGTCTTGAAGAAGGACAACCATGCGATCTTCACCGCGCCATCACAGGCCCAGCGCGCCGCCGACCATCTACATGGCCTTAACCAGCCGCAACAAGTGGCAGCGTGAACGTCACGGCCTGGCTAGCGCAAGCCGGTCAGGCTGCATAGCGGTGCACGCCGTTTCTGTGGACTCTCGACTGTGCATTGATTTTGTTGCAAGTTGGGAATCAGCCGGTTGATTCGCACCCGGCGAAGCCAACAACAGAGAAGCCGAAACCTAGAAACAGCATAGCCCGCCGGAGGCGGGCCGTGCATACCGACCGAGGTCGGGGAAACTGTGTAAGTCGCAAAACCAAGCTCCCCAAAATCAGGCCCGATTGCAAGAGGAATCTTGCCACGGGTGAACTCGCGCCGAATCCGGCCCTTCCGGCGGGTTGTTTCTGCAACCCAAGGAGGAACCATGCCCAAAAATAGCAGCGCTTACGCGCTCAATGAGCCGTTGCTCAGCCTGCCTGGCGTCAAAGACCGCAATAGCCGTGCGCGCGGACCCGTAGGGAGCAACAGCACCACGCAGGAGATGCGATACAAGCCACTGCCCAAGAAGCAGGCGGCACGCATCTGGCACAACGCCCGTGCTTTCGACAGGGCGACTCACCAACGCGGCCAACAGGGCTGACTAGTCAACGCACTGAACAAGGGCACTTTTTCTCGCTATTGTTCGGTCCATGGTCGTCACCCGGCACGATTTCACCGATGAACTGATCCTGCGCATCCGCGATTCGGGTGGGTAGCCAGCCCCATCTGACCCGCGGGGCGGTGGCGCGCCAGGTCTGTGAGTGGCTGGACTGGACCGATCACCACGGACGACCCAAGGAGATCAG
>JANXRW010000060.1 GCA_025356655.1 Betaproteobacteria bacterium
CGCAAGTCAGACGGCGAGCCCGGCGCCGGGGCGCTGTGGATCGGTTTGCAGCGGCTCGATGGCATCACCACGGGTTGGAGGATCATGCAGCGCCGGGACGAGCAGCGCCTGAGACAGATCGCCCAGTTACAGCGGCGCCTAGCCGAGAGTACCGAAGCCAACGAGCGCCTGCGCTCGCCGCGCAGCGGGCCGTAAACCGAGCGCTGGCCCGCAGCCGGTAACGGCTCCCGTCCTTCCCTACTGGCCAAGGCCACCACAGTGCCTCTTCCACACCGCAGCACAGCGCTTTGGCTATCCCGCGCCCGCAGAGCAGGATCGCTCGGGTCGAGGCTCTGCCACGCCACCAGAGTGGCGCCCGGTCGGGGCCACGCGGCGGTGGGTGTCGGGCGTGGGCCCTTGTCGAGAGTGAACCTGTGTCAGGTCACTGGTAGGTGCTGACGGGCTCGAACCGCCGACATTCGCCTTGTAAGGGCGACGCTCTACCGACTGAGCTAAGCACCCGCAGTTGGTAAAATTCCGGACGGTGCCGGGCAGACCTCGCCAAGCAGGCGAGGCAGCGTCCTAATTATGCCAGTCCTGGCGCCTTCCGGGGAATCCTCAGTTGACCGCGTCCTTCAGGCCCTTGCCAGCACGGAATTTGGGGACCTTCGCCGCCTTGATCTTAAGGGCTGCGCCGGTCTGCGGGTTACGGCCCATGCGGGCTGCCCGCTTGGTCACGTAGAAGCTGCCGAAGCCCACCAACGTTACGATCTGGCCTTTCTTCAGCGATTTTGTAATCGCCGCCACGGCAGCGTCAAGCGCTCGCCCGGCGGAGGCCTTGGAGATGTCCGCACCGTCAGCCATCGCGTCGATCAATTCCTGCTTATTCATATTTTTCCTCCCGGTTGGGTCTTGCGCTGCCCGTGCCACCCCGAGGGGTCGACGCCTTCGGCGCAGGCGCTTTATAGCCCACGCAAAATCGCGCTGTCAAGCGAACACGGGCCCAACAGGGCCCGTGTTCTGTTGCCGTGCTTGGCGCCTCAGTGTTTGACGGCGACGACCACTTCCTGTGGCGCCACGGCGGGTAAGGGCGCGGCGGCCTCGGTGGTCTCCGGCATGGGCTTCGGCAGGCGTTCCAGTGCCATCTCCAGCACCTGGTCGATCCACTTGACCGGGTGGATATCCAGGCGATTCTTGATGTTGTCGGAGATGTCCGCGAGATCCTTTACGTTCTCCTCCGGAATCAATACGGTCTTGATCCCGCCGCGATGCGCCGCGAGCAACTTCTCCTTCAGCCCCCCAATGGGCAGGACCTCGCCGCGCAGCGTGATCTCGCCCGTCATGGCCACATCCGCGCGAACCGGTATTCCCGTCAACACGGATACCATGGCGGTGCAGATCCCGATGCCCGCGCTGGGACCGTCCTTGGGCGTGGCGCCCTCGGGCAAGTGCACGTGGATATCGTTCTTTTGGTAGAACTCCTCGGCGATGCCCAGCTTCCGGGACCGACTCCGCACCACCGTCAGGGCGGCCTGGATGGACTCCTGCATGACCTCGCCCAGTTTGCCCGTGGTGACCATCTTGCCCTTGCCAGACATGACGGCAGCCTCAATGGTCAGCAACTCGCCGCCCACCTCGGTCCAGGCGAGCCCAGTAACTTGGCCCACTTGGTTGTTTTTCTCCGCCAGGCCGAAGCTGTAACGGCGCACGCCCAGGTAGTTCGACAAGTTCTTCGCATTGACCACCGCCTTGCTGGCGCGCGTCTTTAGCACGAGCGCTTTGACGATCTTGCGGCAGACCTTGGAGATCTCGCGCTCAAGCGCGCGCACCCCGGCCTCGCGCGTGTAGTAGCGCACGATGTCGCGCAGCGCGGATTCGCTGACGGTAGCTTCCTCGGACTTGAGCCCGTGGTTTTTCATTTGCTTGGGCAGCAGGTAGCGGATGGCGATGTTGACCTTCTCGTCCTCCGTATACCCGGCTAAGCGAATAACCTCCATCCGGTCGAGCAGCGGAGCCGGAATGTTGAGCGTGTTGGCGGTCGCCACGAACATCACGTCGGAGAGGTCGTACTCAACCTCGACGTAGTGGTCCACAAAGGCGTGGTTCTGCTCGGGATCGAGCACCTCCAGTAGCGCCGAGGAGGGATCCCCGCGGAAATCCATGCCCATCTTGTCCACTTCATCGAGCAGGAAGAGCGGATTGCGCACCCCCACCTTGCTCATGTTTTGCAGGATCTTGCCCGGCATGGAACCGATGTAGGTGCGGCGGTGACCGCGTACCTCCGCTTCGTCGCGGACGCCGCCCAGGGACATGCGCACGAACTTGCGGTTCGTGGCCCGTGCGATGGACTGCCCCAGCGAGGTCTTGCCCACGCCAGGAGGGCCCACCAAGCAGAGGATCGGCGCCTTGACCTTGTCCACGCGCTGCTGCACGGCCAGGTACTCCACGATGCGTTCCTTGACCTTCTCCAACCCGTAGTGATCTTCCTCGAGCACGGCCTCGGCCTGTGCGAGGTCGCTGCTGATCTTGCTTTTCTTGCGCCAGGGCAGGCCCACGAGGACCTCGATGAAGTTGCGTACGACCGTGGCCTCAGCGGACATGGGCGACATCAGCCGCAGCTTCTTCAATTCGCCCTCGGCCTTCAGCCGCGCCTCCTTGGGCATATGGGCCAGCTTAATGCGCTTCTCCATCTCATCGAGGTCGGCACCCTCCTCCAGATCGCCCAACTCCTTCTGGATAGCCTTGACCTGCTCGTTCAGGTAGTACTCGCGCTGACTCTTCTCCATTTGCTTCTTCACGCGCCCGCGGATGCGCTTCTCCACTTGCAGGATGTCGAGTTCGGTCTCCATCAGCGAGAGCAGGTGCTCCAGACGGCGGCGCACGTCGAACATCTCCAAGACCTCCTGCTTCTGCTCGAGTTTGAGCGGGAGGTGGGCGGCGATGGTGTCCGCCAGGCGGCCAGGCTCGTCGATACCGGCCAGGGAGGTCAGAATCTCGGGCGGGATCTTCTTGTTCAGCTTCACATACTGATCGAACTGCGAAATCATGGCCCGGCGCATGGCCTCCAACTCCGTGGAGTCCTGCGGCGGGGCCACGATGGAGGCCGCGTCGGCCACGTAGTGGGACTTCAAGTCCGTGATGTCGGAGATGCGAGCGCGCTCCACGCCTTCGACCAGCACCTTGACCGTGCCGTCGGGCAGCTTCAGCATCTGCAGGATGTTGGCGATGGTGCCCGTGCCGTACATGTCCTCCGCAGAGGGCTCGTCCTTGGCTGCAGACTTCTGTGCCACCAGCAGGATGCTCTTGCCCGCCTCCATCGCCGTCTCGAGCGCCTTGATGGACTTCGGGCGACCGACGAACAGCGGGATGACCATATGGGGGAAGACCACCACATCACGCAGCGGCAACAGCGGTAGGGTGATCCGTTCAGCCCCGGAATCTTGCGTAGTCATGTGGTTTCACCTCAAGGTGTGTATGCCAGGGTAGGTGGGGCAGCGCATTGGGGATTTCAAGCAAGACGGCAAACCCATCAACCTCCAATCGTCTGTCGGTTCCTCGGCGCCCCCGGGTCGGGGGCGAGCCGGTCGTGGCAACTTCAGGCGGTGCCAGCCACCTTGGGCTGGTCCGCATAAATCAAAATCGGCTTGGCCTCGCCATTGATGGTTCCCTCGTCGATCACCACCTTGCGCACGTTGGCGAGCGAGGGCAACTCGAACATGGTGTCGAGGAGCGCCTGCTCGAGGATCGAGCGCAGGCCGCGCGCCCCGGTCTTGCGTGCCAGTGCCTTTTTGGCCACAGCGCGCAGCGCTTCGAGGCGCACGTCGAGTTCCGCACCCTCCATGGAGAACATTTTCTGGTATTGCTTGAGGAGCGCGTTCTTCGGCTCCGTGAGGATCTGGATCAACGCCGCCTCATTGAGCTCGTCGAGGGTCGCCACCACGGGCAGCCGGCCCACGAACTCGGGGATCAGACCGTACTTGATCAGGTCCTCGGGCTCGACGTCCTTGAGCACCAGACCGATGTCCTTGCGGTTGTCGCGGCTGCGCACCTCCGCGCCGAAACCGATGCCGCCCTTTTCGGAACGGGCCCGGATCAGTTTGTCCAAACTGTCAAAAGCGCCGCCACAGATAAACAGGATGTTCGTCGTGTCCACCTGCACGAACTCCTGGTTCGGGTGCTTACGTCCGCCCTGGGGCGGCACCGAGGCGATGGTGCCCTCGATTAACTTGAGCAGCGCCTGTTGCACGCCCTCGCCCGACACGTCCCGGGTAATGGACGGGTTGTCCGACTTGCGCGAGATCTTGTCGATCTCGTCGATGTAGACGATTCCGCGCTGCGCCTTCTCGACATCGTAGTCGCACTTTTGCAGCAGCTTCTGAATGATGTTTTCCACATCCTCGCCAACGTAGCCCGCCTCGGTGAGCGTGGTGGCATCCGCCATCACGAAGGGCACGTTGAGGAGGCGGGCGAGCGTCTGCGCAAGCAGCGTCTTGCCCGACCCGGTGGGGCCGATCAGCAAGATGTTGCTCTTGGCCAGTTCGATGTCGTCCTTTTTGCCAAGGTTCTTCAACCGCTTGTAGTGGTTGTAGACGGCAACCGACAACACCTTCTTGGCCTTTTCCTGGCCGATCACATACTGGTCAAGAATGCCCTGAATCTCGCGCGGCACCGGCAGGTCGGACTTCGCCCCCTTGCCGGCCTGGTCTCCCTGGCTCTCCTCGCGAATGATGTCGTTGCATAGTTCGATACATTCGTCGCAGATGAACACCGAGGGCCCGGCGATCAGCTTGCGCACCTCGTGCTGACTCTTGCCGCAGAAAGAGCAATAGAGAAGCTTCTCGGAGCCTGCTTTCTCAGCCATGAGCGATCTGTACCTCATAACAGTCCATAGGGGTGTTGCCCGTGCAACCCTTACTCAAACAGCGACTTCGGCACGGCTGGTCAAAACCTTGTCAGTGAGCCCGTACTTCACGGACTCGTCCGCACTCAGGAAGTTGTCCCGATCCGTGTCTTTTCCAACAGCCTCCACCGTCTGGCCCGTGTGCTTGGCCAAAATCTCGTTGAGCCGCTGGCGCAGGAACAGGATCTCGCGGGCATGGATCTCAATGTCCGACGCTTGGCCCTGGAACCCGCCCATGGGCTGGTGGATCATGACCCGGGAGTTGGGCAGGCAAAAGCGCTTACCGGCGGCACCCGCGGCCAGCAGCAGCGCACCCATACTAGCCGCCTGGCCAATGCACAGGGTACTCACGTCGGGCTTGATGAACTGCATGGTGTCGTAGATCGCCAACCCGGCGGACACGGAACCGCCCGGCGAGTTGATGTAGAAGGAGATGTCCTTCTCGGGATTTTCCGCTTCCAGGAAGAGCAGCTGGGCGACCACCAGGTTGGCCGACATCTCGTGCACCGGGCCGACCAGGAAAATCACCCGCTCGCGGAGCAGGCGCGAGTAGATATCGTAGGCCCGCTCACCACGGCCACTTTGCTCGATGACCATGGGGATCAACCCCAGGGCCTGAGGCTCCGTCTGCTGCCGTTGCCAGTTCATTTCCGGTTCCCCATAAGCTCATCAAACCCGACGGGCACTTCCGTCACCCGGGCGCGCTCGAGCACCCATTTCACCACATTGTCTTCCAGGGCGAGCGACTCCACCTGGCGCAGCCGCTCAGGCGACTGGTAATGCCAGCGCACGACCTCCTGCGGATCTTCGTAGCTCTGCGAGTAGTCCTCGACGATGGCGCGCACCTGATGCGGCTCTGCCTGCAGTTTCTCGCGCTGGACCAGGTCTGCGATGATCAGTCCGAGTGCCACCCGGCGCTCGGCGTCAGGCATGAAGGGCTCGGGTTTGAAGTCTAGCTTCTTCGCATCCATACCACGCTGCGCGAGATCTTCACGCATGCTCTCCATGAGGCGCTCGACCTCGGCCTGCACCAGGACCTTGGGTAGTTCCACCCGGTAGGCTTCGAGCAGGGTCTTCATCACCTGGTCCTTCAGCCGAGCCTGGATGCGGCGGCGCACTTCGCGCTCCACATTGGCCTTGATCTCTTCGCGCATCCGCGCGATGTCGCCGTCCTCGACCCCGAGGGTCTGGGCAAAGGCGGCGTCCACCTCGGGCAGATGGACCTCTTCGACCTGCTTCACGGTGACGTCGAACCGGGCCGTCTTGCCCGCCACGTCCTTGCCGTGGTAATCCTCGGGGAATACGAGGTCGAAAGACCGGCTCTCGCCGGCGGGCGCGCCGACAATAGCGTCCTCGAAGCCCTTGAGCAGGTTCCCTTTACCCAGTTCGATCACCTGATCGCTGGCCGCGCCCCCCTCGAAGGCCACGCCCTCGATAGTGCCGCTGTAGTCCATGGTGATCCGGTCACCGGCCTGGGCCGGACGGTCCACCACCGCGAAGGTGGCCCGCTGCTCGCGCAGCACGCGGATGGTCTGATCCACCTCGGCATCGGTCACCGAGAGGGCGGGGGCTTCCACGGTCGCGGCGCCGAGTTCGGCGGGTTCGATCTCCGGGTAGACCTCGAAGGTGGCACTGAACTCGAAGCTTGCCTGCCCATCCACGGGATCCTTCGCCTGGAAACGGGGATAGCCCGCTACCCGAAGGTTCTGTTGGCGCACCGCCTCACCGAAAGTCTTGGAAAGCGCGTCGCCGAGGACCTCCTGGTGCACTCGGCCTCCGTACTGCTGCTCGATCACCTTCATCGGCACTTTGCCGGGACGGAACCCGGACATTTTTGCCGAACGCGCCAGATTCTTCAGCCGGCTGCCCACCTCCGCGCTGATTTCCTCGGCGGGTAGCGACACGTTCAGCCGACGCTCCAGGCTGCTCACTTTCTCGATCGTTGCTTGCATCTTGTTACATCCTCAGGTTCGAACTTGTCATTGTGCCCCTGACCGCTCGACGCAGTGCTGTAGGCGCTTCCGAGCGGACCCCTACGCGCCTCCAGGCCGCCCCCACGGGAGGGACACGCTATCGGTCGTACCGGACAACCCGCTGATTTACCCAGATTTTACGCCAATACCGCCCTCGTCCGCTAAAACCGAACACAAATGCCGGTGCCCGCCAGGATCCGTCGCCATACAGGATCATCGGCTTTCCCGTCACGGATCTGAAGAAAAGAAACGGAGTGGCTGCGGTCGAAAGGGACCATCGGAGGAAGGGCAAGTACCGAATAGAACGCCAAATCACGCCGCCTGCGGCCACCGTGGCTCACAGGCGCGAGGCCGCCGCAGGGGCAGCCAAAACGGGTGCGGCCCGGACCACCATCCGCACAAGTGAATCCTTTCCTTGCGCGCTGAGTATAGCGCAGGGGGAGTGCCTCCTCAACGGGCCGCCCCGGAAGGACCCCGTTGGTGCGCCAGAAGGGGATCGAACCCTCATGCCTTTCGGCGCTGGCTCCTAAGGCCAGTGCGTCTACCAATTCCGCCACCGGCGCGCAGTGGCGATTCTACTCCTTCCGCGGCGCCCGGTCGGTGCGGTGCGTCGAGCGGCCCTGCTCCCGCCCCCTCGGAATGTTAAGATTCGCGGTCATTTCCGGCGGCGGTGCCGCCCTCCGAGCCGATGGCAATCGAGCACTACGAAAATTTCCCAGTGGGCTCCTGGCTGCTGCCTGCCCGGCTGCGCCGTCCGGTCCACCTGATCTACGCCTTCGCGCGGCGGGCCGATGACTTCGCCGACGAGGGGGACCTGCAACCGGCGGAGCGTCTTCGACTCTTGGCGGGGTTCGGCGAGGAGATCGACCGCATCGCCTGCGCAGAGCCCGCACGCGACGCCCTGTTCGAGCAGTTGGGCCCGACGATCGAGCAACACCAACTCTCGCTGCAACTCTTTCGGGACCTGTTGAGCGCCTTCTCCCAGGACGTGGTCAAGGCCCGCTACGCGGACTTCACCGAAGTGCTGGACTATTGCGCGCGCTCGGCCAACCCCATTGGACGACTGCTGCTGGAACTCTACGGACACCGCACCGCCCAGGACATGCGCCTGGCCGACCAAGTTTGTTCCAGCTTGCAGATCATCAACTTTCTGCAGGACGTAGCCATCGACTACCGCAAGGATCGCATTTACATGCCGCAGGACGAAATGGCGCGCTTCGGCGTCACCGAGGCGCACATCGCCGCGGGGCGACCGGGGGGGAACTGGCACCCATTTTTTTGCTTTCAGTGCGACCGGGCCCGCGCCATGCTCGAGGACGGGGCACCGCTCACCCGCCGGCTGGGCGGGCGCCTGGGGCTGGAACTGCGCCTCATCCTCGAGGGCGGCCGACGCATCCTCGACAAGCTGGGGCAGGTGCAAGGCGACGTGTTTGGGCAGCGACCGGTGCTAGGGCGGGCGGACTGGGCCGGCATGCTCTGGCGAATGGCGGTGCGCCCGTGACGCCCGACGAGTACTGTGCCAAGCGCGCGGCCGCCAGCGGATCGAGCTTCTACTACAGCTTCGCCCTGCTGCCACCGCAGCGTCGGCAGGCCATCCTTGCGCTCTACGCCTTCTGCCGCGAAGTCGACGACGTGGTGGACGAGTGTCCTGACCCGGCGCTGGCCCGGGTCAAACTGGACTGGTGGGACCAGGAGTTGGCGGCGCTGGGGCGAGGTAACCCTCAGCATCCGGTCACCCGGGCGCTCGCGGACGCCCGCGGCCGCTACGACCTGCCGGAGGCAAGCCTGCGCGAGATCCTCATCGGCGTGGGCATGGACCTAACCATCAGCAGCTACCCGGACTTCGCCGCGCTGCAGCTGTATTGCCACCGGGTGGCGGGCGTGGTGGGCGAGCTCTCCGCCACCATTTTCGGCTACGAGGACCCCGGCACGCTGGTCTTCGCCCGCTCGCTGGGCCTGGCACTGCAACTCACTAACATCGTGCGCGACGTGGGAGAAGATGCCCGACGCGGGCGGCTGTACCTGCCACTGGACGAACTCGAGCGCTTCGGCGTGACGCCCCAGGGAATCCTGCACAACCATCCCGAGCCCGGTTTCGGCGCGCTGATGGGCTTCCAGATCGAGCGCGCGCGACAGTGCTACGCGCAGGCACTCGCCGCCCTGCCGGCGGTGGACCGGCGCTCACAGCGACCGGGGCTCGTCATGGGCGCCATTTACCGCGCGCTCCTCGAGGAGATTGCCGGGGCGTCCGAGCGCGTGCTGCGCGAGCGCACCTCGCTCACTCCGCTGCGCAAGGTCTGGATCGCCTGGGCCACGTGGATGCGAGCGTGAGGGACGTAGCGGTCATCGGCGGCGGCTACGCCGGCATGGCCTGCGCCGTGGAGTTGGCCGACCGTGGCACCGACGTGACCGTCCTGGAGGCCTCGCGCACCTTGGGGGGACGCGCCCGCCGGGTGGACGTCCGAGGGCTCGCCCTCGACAACGGACTGCACTTGCTGCTCGGCGCGTACCGCAGCACGCTCGAGATGATTGCCCGCGTGGGCGGCGTCGCGCAGGGCGCAAGCTTTTTGCGGCTGCCACTGGACTTGAACGTCCCCGGGCATCTGCGCCTGCGCCTGCCCGCGCTGCCCAGCGCCTTGGCCCTGCCCGCGGCGCTCGGGCTCGCGCGCGGCCTGGGGCTGGGCGAGCGCTTGGCCATCGTGCGCCTGCTCGGCTATTACCGGCTGCGCGGCTTCCGGCTGCGCGCTGACATGAGCGTCAACGACCTGCTCCGGCGGCACCGCCAGCCGCCCCGACTGTGCACTCTGCTGTGGCACCCGCTCTGCGTGTCGGCCCTGAACACCCCGCCCGAGGAGGCCTCCGCGCGGGTTTTCCTGGCGGTGCTGCGGGACTCGCTGCTGGGGGGGCGCGGGGATTCCGACTTCCTGCTCGCACGGGTGGACCTCTCGCGGCTCTTCCCCGAGCCCGCCCAGACCTACATCGAGGCGCGCGGGGGCAGCGTGCGCACAGGCCAACTCGTCACGTCCCTGCGGCCCGTGCCCGGAGGCTTCGCGCTCGACGCCCGCGAGGAGTTGGGGCGCTTTCGGCGGGTCGTCTGCGCCGTACCCCCCTACGCGGCGGCGCGCCTGCTCCAGGGGCTACCGGAGTTGGCGCAGAGCGTGCGGGTGCTCAATGCAATCCACTACCAGCCCATCGTGTCCGTGTACCTCCAGTACGCAGCGCACCAGCGTCTGAGCGCGCCCATGCTGGGTTTCACGGGCGGCATCGCGCAGTGGGCCTTCGACCGCTCCGTCCTGTGCCAGCAGCCCGGCCTCGTGGGCGTGGTCATCAGTGCGCAGGGAACGCATCGGGACCTGGAGCCCGAGGAGCTTTGCACACGGGTTGCCCAGGAACTGGCAGCGGCCTGCCCCGGACTGGACCGGCCACTGTGGACGCAGGTAATCGCGGAGAAGCGGGCGACCTTTTCTTGCACCGTGGGGCTAGAACGGCCGCGCTGCGCGCTGCCCTTCCCCGGGCTCATGCTGGCGGGCGACTACACCTGGGGTGATTATCCGGCCACCATCGAATCGGCCGTGCGCAGCGGACGCGAGTGCGCGCTGGCCCTGCTTGGCAATAGCACAGGGGTGCGCCCATGAGCAGCGTGCCCGAACTCTGGGAACGTAGCCCCGACTTACTGCGCGAACGGGTGATACTCGTCACTGGCGCTGGCGGCGGTATTGGACGAGCGGTGGCCCGCGCCGCGGCAGCGCACGGCGCTACGGTGCTCCTTCACGGACGCCATCCAGAGGGGCTCGAGGCGACCTACGACGCGATCGTCGCCGCCCAGGGCAGTGAGCCGGCCCTGCTACCGCTGGATTTGGCCACGGCACAGGACAGCGATTTCCGTCAGTTGGCCGCCGTCATCGAACGGGCGCTGGGACGCTTGGACGGTATCGTCCACACGGCGGGTGTGCCGCCGGAACTGGGCACGCTGGACCAGGGCCGACTGGAGGAGTGGTTGCTGCACTGGCGCGTAACCGTGGCGGCGGCGGCGGCGGTCAATCGGGCTTGCGCGCCGCTTCTGGCCGCCGCCCCGGACGCCTCGGTAGTGCTCACGCTGGAGTCCCATGGACTCGATCCCGCTGCCTTCTGGGGCCCGACCGCCGCGGCCGGAGCGGGGCTGGCGGCGCTACTCCAAGTGCAAGCGCAGGAATGGTCTGGGCGTCCGGGCCTACGCATCAACGGCGTCGTGCCGGGGCGCGTGGACTCGCCACACCGCGGGCGCACCCATCCCGGCGAGACCCGGGCCGAGCGCGCGCCGGCCGATAGCCTGATGCCCGCCTATTTGTACCTACTGAGCGGCTCTAGCCGCGGGATCAACGGCCAGGTTCTGCGCCCCGGTCAACCCTGACAAAACGCACGCAGGCTATCGGGCAGCGGAGTAGACCGACCTGTCTGGATGTTCACCCAGACCATGGTGGCATCGCCGACAGCATAGAGGCGATCGGGCTGGGAAGCGTCCACAATGGTGCTGCCCAGCCGGAAACTGCTGCGTCCTGCGTTGGAGGCGTAGAGCGTGATATCCAACTCGGCTGGATAGAGAATGGGGATGATGAACCGGCAACTCACAGTGCCCAGGAGCGCGCCCTCCGAGTCCTTGAAATAATTGAAGCCCAGGGCGTCGAACCAAGAGAGTCGGGCCTGTTCCAGATAACGGAAATAGATCGTGTTGTTGACGTGGCCCAGGGCGTCCATGTCGCCCCAGCGCATTTTCATCCGTTCCACGTGGACCAGCTGGCCAGCGGGTAGGTGCTGAGTCATGGAGTCAGGGGCCTCTCTGCACTGGGAAAGAGTTTATGCTTCTGCGCTGTTTAGGCTTCCGCGCCGTCTATGATTCCGAGTGCCAAGGCGGATTCCGAGTGATTCCGAGTTCTGGCGCGGCGCGACAAAGATTCTAGCAGACGGCGGCGGGAGCGGCCCTGCGCACTAAATATCCTTCAAAGGGAGTCCAAGTTGGCTGAGCGTGAGTCCATGGAATACGATGTGGTCATCGTCGGAGCGGGCCCCTCCGGCTTGGCGGCGGCCATCCGCCTGAAGCAACTCGCTGCCGCCGCCGCTACCGATTGCTCGGTTTGCGTTCTCGAGAAGGGATCTGAGGTAGGGGCACATATCCTATCCGGCGCGGTGCTCGAACCGCGGGCCCTGGAGGAACTCTTTCCGGACTGGAAAGCGCGCGGCGCGCCGCTGCTCACGCCCGCTGGCGAGGACCGGTTCCTGTTCCTGACCCGGAACGCAGCCCTCCGGCTGCCCACGCCACCGCAGATGCGCAACCACGGCAACTACATCGTCAGCCTTGGCAATGTGTGCCGCTGGCTGGCGGACCAAGCGGAGGAACTGGGCGTGGAGATCTATCCCGGTTTTGCCGCGGCCGAGGTGCTCTACGACGAGCAGGGTAGCGTCTGCGGCGTCGCTACGGGCGATCTGGGCATCGGCCGCGATGGGGCGCCCGCCAGCCGTTTTCAGCGCGGGATGGAACTGCGCGCACGCCAGACGCTCTTCGCCGAAGGCTGCCGGGGCTCCTTGACCCAGATGCTGTTCGAGCGTTTCGACCTTCGTCAGGGTGTGGATCCGCAGAGCTACGGGATCGGGATCAAGGAGCTGTGGGAAATCGACCCGGCCCGGCACCAGCCAGGGCTGGTCGTGCACAGCATCGGCTGGCCGCTGGATCTTGCCACCTATGGTGGCTCCTTCCTGTACCACTTGGAGAACAATCAAGTCGCCACGGGCTTCGTCGTCGGGCTCGACTACCGCAACCCGCACCTGAGCCCCTTCGAGGAGTTCCAGCGCTTCAAGACCCACCCAGCCATCCGCGGATGCTTCCAGGGCGGGAGGCGCGTGGCCTATGGCGCCCGGGCGCTCTCCGAGGGCGGACTCCAGTCCATCCCCAAACTCACCTTCCCGGGCGGCGCGCTCATCGGTGACACGGCGGGGTTCCTGAACACCCCCAAGATCAAGGGCAACCACACGGCGATGAAATCGGGGATGGTCGCCGCGGAGGCTTGTTTTGAGCACTTCCAGGCCGCGGACGGGGCCGGGAATGAGATCGCGACCTATTCCCCACGGCTGCGCGCGAGCTGGCTGTGGCAGGAACTCTTTGAGGTCCGCAACATCCGGCCGGGCTTCCGCTGGGGCCTGCTTGGCGGCGTCCTGCACGCCGCCGTGGACACCTACTTGCTGCGCGGGCGGGCGCCCTGGACGCTGCGCCAGCACGCCGACCACACGCAACTGCGCCGCGCCGCGGACTCCCCCCGCATCGACTACCCCAAGCCTGATGGGAAAGTGAGCTTCGACCGCCTCTCCTCGGTGTTCATCTCGAACACCAACCACGAGGAAGACCAACCCGCTCACCTGACGCTCAAGGACCCAGCCGTGCCCATCGCCATCAACCTGGCCCTGTTTGATGCGCCGGAGCAACGTTATTGCCCGGCCGGTGTCTATGAGATCGTAAGGGACCCCGGCAGTGAGCCCCGCCTGCAGATCAATGCGCAGAACTGTGTCCACTGCAAGACCTGTGACATCAAGGACCCGACGCAGAACATCCGCTGGGTGGTCCCTGAGGGCGGTGGTGGCCCGAACTATCCCAACATGTGAAGGAACAGACACTTGCCGCAAATCACCCGAACGCCCGTTATTGCCCCCCTCCTCGGCCTCACCCTGCTCGGCCTGCTCTGCGGCGCCCCCGCTCGGGGTGCGGAGGCTCCTGCGGCCTGGCCGCAGGAACTGAGCGACCTGCGGCCAGACCCCGCTGTCCGCTTCGGCACCCTGCCCAACGGCCTGCGCTTCGCGCTCCTGCCGCACACCACGCCGCGCGACCGAGTGAGTCTGCGGCTGCGCGTCGCCACCGGCTCCCTCATGGAGGAGGAGAACGAGCGGGGCTTGGCGCACTTCCTCGAGCACATGGCCTTCAAGGGCTCGCAGAACATGCCGGCGGGGGATTTGGTGAAATATCTGGAACGCCTGGGCATGGGCTTCGGCGCCGACACCAATGCGCGCACGGATTTCGACAACACGGTCTACCAGTTGGAACTGCCCAGCGCGCAGGCTGAGCTGCTCGACCAGGGCCTCTCGGTGCTGCGTGAGACGGCCGACCGGCTGCTCATTGCGCAGGCCGAGGCGGACCGCGAACGCGGCGTGGTGCTCAGCGAAAAGCGCCTGCGAGACACGCCCGGCAGCCGCGCCTTCTTGGCAAACATGCAACTGCTCCTGCCAGAGAGCCTCGTGGTGCGGCGCCTGCCCATCGGCACGGAGGCCGTCCTGGAGACTGCCGGTCACGACCGACTGGAGCACTTCTACCGGACCTGGTACCGTCCCGAGCGGATGCTCCTCGTGGCCGTTGGGGCCGTGGACTTGGACGACCTGGAAGGGCGCATCCGAGCGAAGTTCTCCTCGCTCGTGAGCTCGGGCGAGCCTCCCCGCAGGGCGTCTCCTGGTCGCCCGGACGACGCCGCGCTGCGCGTGGCCTTCCATGCCGAGGCGGGCGGCGACGCGAGCGTGACCCTCAGCACGGCAGCGGCCCCCCGCGTGGGCGCGGAGACCACGGCCAGCCGGCGCGAGGAACTCACGCGCTACCTGGCCAACGGGGTTATCAGCCGACGTATCGCCAGCGCGGCGCTGAAACCCGAGGCCCCGTTCCTGGGCGGGCACGCGACCACCTCTGAGCTGTTCCATGTGGCGCGCGTGAGCGACATTCGCCTCTCGGTGCGCCCGGAGCGTTGGGCCCAGGCGCTGGCCAGCGCTGAGCAGGAACTCCGCGCGGCACTGGCGTTCGGCTTCACCGCGGGAGAACTCGAGGAGGCGAAAAAGAACCTGCTCTCGGAGATGGATCAGGAGTCCCGTGCGGCCGCCACCCGCGAATCCCGCGCATTGGCCGACGAACTCGTGGAGAGCGTCGAAGAGGACCGTGTCTTCACCCATCCCGCCGCCGACCTGGCACTCACCCGCGATCAGTTGGCCGCCGTCACCCCCGCCCAGGTGCAGGCCGCCCTGCACGAACTGTGGGATGGGCAGCCTCGACGCATCTTCGTCTCTGGCCCCATGCAACTGAAGGACCCCACGGCAGAGATTCTGGCGGCCTACGAGGCCGGCGGCAAGGTGGCCGTCACCCCCCCCGTGGAGCGAGACGCAGCGGTGTTCGCCTACGAGGACCTTGGATCCGCCTCGGCCGTGACCGAACGTCAAACCAGCCGCGTCCTGGATGTGACACAGGTGCGCTTCGGCAACAACGTCCGGCTCAACCTCAAGCGCACGCCCTTTGACACCCACACGATCCTGGTGTCGGTGCGGGTGGGGGCCGGTCGACTGAGTCTTCCGCGTGACCAACCCGGCCTCAAGCAACTCGCGGACATGGCCTTCCTGGCCGGCGGCCTCGGCCGGCACAGCATCGACGATCTCAACCGCCTGACCGCCGGGCGCAACGTGGAGTTGGCGCTCTCGGTGGAGGACGATGCGCTGTTGCTGCGGGGCCGTACCACGCCCGAGGACCTTCGCCTGCAATTGCAACTCCTGCGTGCCTACCTGACGGATCCGGGCTACCGGCCCGAAGCGCAGCAGAAATTCCTGCGCGCGCTCTCTGCCCAGTACCGGAACCTCACCCACACGCCGGAGGGCACGCTGCAGCGAGAGGTGTCCGCGCTTGTCCACGATGGCGACCCGCGCTTCGGCTTCCCCGAGGAGGCCCAAGCCAACCGCCGCACGCTGGCGGAACTTCGCGCCTGGCTCGAGCCGCAGTTAAAGAGCGCCTACCTGGAGATCTCCCTCGTTGGCGACCTCGACCTCGACCAGGCGCTGGCGCAGGTCCAGGCCACCTTCGGCAGCCTGCCTACCCGGGAAACCTCCAAACCCGCGCTGGACGCAGAGCGGCAGGTGCACTTTCCGGCCAATCACACGGTGCGAAGCTTCACCTTCGAGGCGAAGGAGCCGCGCGCACTGGCGCTGGCTTACTGGCCAACCTTAGACGCCCGGCAGGTCAGCGAATCGCGCAAGCTCTACCTGCTTGCCCGAGTGTTCACCAACCGACTGCTCGACCGGGCGCGTAATGAGGCCGGGCTCACCTATGTGGCGCATGCGGAGCACAACGCGAGCTATGCTTTCCCCGGGTACGGGTTTCTCTCGGCGATGGTGGACGCCCCTCCGGATAAGGCGCAACAGCTGGTCGAGCAGATTCAGCAAATTGCCGCCGAACTCGCCGCCGGCGGTATCAGCGCAGACGAGTTGGAACGTGCGCGCAAGCCGCTTGTGAACGAGATCCGCAAGCGCCTCGAAGAAAACGAGTTCCTGTTGAGTGCATTGATCATGGCCTCCCAGGAGGAACCCCAGCGCCTGGCGCGCGCGGCCACCTTGATCGATGATCTGACGGGCTTCACGCTCGGGCAGATCGAAGCGGTCGCCAAACGCTATCTGGCCCCTGGGCTGGGCCTCCCAGTGCTGGTCCTGCCGGCGCCGAAGCCCGCGACTTAGGGCACGCCCACCCAGAGCAGAGCAGGCGCGCGACGCGCGCCTGCAATCGGGGTAGCATTTGCGGTCGTCGGCCCCGCCCGGACACCGCCATGAAACCTGCCCTGATCCTGTTACTTCTGTTGTTCACCGCCCCCCCTCTGGCCGCGGACCCCGGGGAGTTCCAAGGTCGCCTGACGCTCCTGCTGCTGGACGATCCGGAACATGACCACGAACTCCGGGTGCTGGAAGAGTTTGCCTATCAGGAGCCCAGCGGCCAACGCTGGACCATTGCGCGCGGCGGACTACTCGAAGGTGAAGTGGTCCCACGCCAACTGCGCACGCTGCCCGACTTGCCCCTGCAGGCGGATTACCGCAAGGCGGCTGCCGTGCATGAGTACGTGGTCCGCCAGCGAGCGACGCCCTGGCGACGGGCCGACCGCCTGCTGTTCCAGGCCAGTCTAGACGAGGGCCTGGGCGAGGCGGATGCCAAGCGCCTCTACCTCGCGGTCTATGCGGGCGGGTGGCGATGGGAGTCGCGCCCATCGACCTGTTACGGATCCTGTCATGCTGCGGCGTCCGGGCTATCCTGGAAACCCGACATTTCTGCGCTGACGCTAACACCCTTGCTGGACTGGCTGGCGACGGCAAACCCGGGGCTGGACGAGATCGAGCGCCGAGTCGACGAAGTCACCCGCCGCCCGGGCCCCCATCTCTTCGCGCAGCCTCGCTGAGGCCAGGGCCTAAGGCACCGTTAGCATGAGCCAGCCATGAGGAGAGCCGCTAGGGCATTAGTACAGAGTCTGCGTTACATACCGCCGGCGGTCTATTCCATGGTCATGCTAGGCGCGCTCCTTCCGCTCGCCCTGGCATGGCTGATCTACTCCGGGCCACCGCGGCACTTGAGCATCGCCTGTGGGGCGCCCGGGCGTCCCACGGCCCTGCTCGCGGACCGTTACGCGCGCGTGCTGGCGCGCCAGCACGTGGCGCTGCGGCAGCACACGACGGCGGGAACCCTGGAAAGCCTGGATATGCTCGCGACACCCGGCTCCGGGGTGGACCTGGCATTTGTGCAAGGCGGTGTCACCACGGCAGAGCAGTCACCGGACTTGGTCTCCCTGGGCAGCATCGAGTACGTACCGCTGTGGATATTCCACCGCCGATCCCTGGGCAATGCCCTACTGCTGCAGGACCTCAAAGGGCGCCGCGTGGCTCTCGGTTCGGCGCGCACCGGGTTGAACCGCGTCGCAGGGAAGGTGCTCGCCCTGGCCGGCGTGAATGAAGCCTCGAGCCGGTTCTCGCCGCTCTCGGGCGCCGCCGCAGTCAAGGCGCTGGAGGTCGGGGAGGTCGATGCCGCGGTATTCATGGGCCCACCGGAGGATCCCCTCATCCAAGGCTTGTTCCGCAACCCCGAACTGAGACTGCTACAGATTGACGAGATTTCCGCCATTCGCGCGCGCCTGCCGTTCTTGCACCTGCTCACCTTGCCACGCGGGGCCATCGATCTGGCCGCCCGGATCCCGCCTGCGGACGTTCCCCTGCTCGCGTCGACCATGACGCTGGTCACCCGCGAGTCCTTGCACCCGGCGCTGGTCTACCTCCTAATGGAGGCGCTCACCGAGGTGCACCGCCAACCTGGCCTGCTCAACGAGAAGAACACTTTTCCCGCTGACCGGGACGTGGACCTGCCCCTTAGCCCCACCGCGGAGCGCTACTTCCGCTCGGGCACGCCGTTCCTGCAACGGCATCTCCCTTTCTGGCTGGCCAGCGCCCTCGATCGTGCGCTCTTCGCACTGATCCCGCTGGCGGCAATCCTCATCCCGGCCCTACGGCTGCTGCCGGCTCTTTATGCTTGGCGCGTACGCTCACGGCTATTCCGCTGGTACGCGAAGCTCCTTCAACTGGAGGCGCGCACCATGGACACGCGCCATCCCATGGACAGGGAGGAGATCCTACGCGCGCTCGACCAGATCGAGGCCGGCGTAAACGGGCTCAGGATACCGCTGGCCTTTACCCATGAACGCTACATTCTGCGCGAGCACATCGAATTGGTGCGCCGCAGCCGGGCGCAGCCGAACGGTGGGAAATAACCGCCGAGATCAACCGCCGTCGGGGGCGGGCTGCGGCTCCAGGATGCCACTGCGCAGTGCGTGACGGAGGAAGTCCAGGGCTTGGTGCTCGATTTGGTCCAGGCTGGCCGAGCACGCCTGGGCATAGGTCGCTAAACCCGAAGCCACGTCCGCGCTATCCGCCAGGCAGTGCAGCAGAAAACAGGTCGCCTCGGGCAGGCTCTGGTCCACGGCCAGGGCGCCGCCTTGGAACCGTAACTTGCGCGGCGCATCCGGCGGCAGCACCGGCCCGTCCATGTCCAGGCTCCACCGGCCCAGTGGATTCAGACGCACAGTCGTTGCGAGTAGTCGATCCGCTGGTACCGCAGACAAATCCACCGACGCGAAGAAAGCCTCGACGGACCGGCCAACGGACTGACCGAATCCCGCAACCGGGAAACTCATGCTGAGCGCCGGACGGGAAACCCCCAGGGCCGGCGCCCGCACGAGAATAGCGGCGTGTCGGAAGCCCGGGGTATCCAGCCCGCTCAGATGTTCCAAGTAACGCGCCACCTCCGCCTGGTAGCGCTCACCGAGTGACTCATCGACGACCTGCGAATAGGTGAATGCCGTGGGCTCCAGGGGGGGCGCCGGCGACAGCGCGATGGCCAAGTCCAGCCGCGCCTCGCCCAGGGCGCGGCGGTAACGCGCCGTGAGGTGTTCCTGCACCGGCAGTGGCGTGTCGGCGAGGATCGCGGCCATCGCCCCGGGCGCCAAAGCCTGACCCAGGCCCTGCAGCGCCCGCAGCACGAGGTCTTCACCGCGCGGACCTCCGTGCAAGTAGGCCACGGGCTGCGTGCCCGCGGGCAGGATCACGTAGGGGGGTTGGGACACCACCAGATCGAAGCGCCGACCGAGCACCGGCGCATACATGTCGCCTGCCAAGAACTCGGCGTCTAGCCCGTTCAGGCGTGCATTGAACCGGGCCATTCGCACCGCGCGGGCGTTGAGATCGCAGCCCACCGCCCGGGGTGCACCGCGGGCCGCCGCAAGCAGCGCCAGGGCGCCCGAGCCGCAGCCCAGATCCAGCACGCTGCCCGCCATGTCCAGCGGCATGAGCCAGGCTAGCTGTAAGGTGGTAATTCCTGGGGTCATGACCGCATCCCCGCCGCCGTCGGCCAGATCGCCCAGGCACCAGAGCCCCCGGAAGGGCATGATGCGCAGACGCGAACGGAGCTGGTCGGGCGCGTTCGCGCAGGGCATGAATAGGCCTGCGCCGGCCAAGGCGCTGGCCAGTTCCTCGCCCATCAGGTCGCGCATCTCCTCCGGGGTCACGGGCATGTGGTAGACGAACAGGCGCGCAAATCCCGCCCAAGGCGCCTGACGACGCTCGAGTAACCAGCGCATGATGGGCAAACGGGCACGTTCCGCCTGACCCGGCAGGCATTCGGCTTCGCCAAACACGGTCTCGTCAAAGGCCGCACCCTGAAACCGTTCGCGCAACTGTTCGAGGAGACGCGCAGACAGGACCTCCAGGCCGTCCAAGGGGGGTAGCGAGCTATTCATCAGAGGTGGAGTGCCGTGCAAAGCGAGCGGTTGGGAGGGGCGTACGGGCATGCAGCCTGCGATGCGCGGGTGCAACGGCTCCGCTACAGCGACTCGACGAACTTGACCAAGGCTTCCCGGTCGTTCCGCGGGAGCGAGCGGAAAAACTCCCGGGAACCCTGGGCTTGGCCCCCGTGCCACAGCACGGCTTCCGCCACGCCACGCGCCCGCCCGTCGTGCAGCAGGTAGCCATGGTGGTTCACCGCCGGCACGAGCCCCAGGCCCCAAAGTGGCGCCGTGCGCCATTGGCTTTCGCCCGCCAGGAAATCCGGGCGCCCGTCAGCCAGCCCTTCACCCAGATCGTGCAAGAGTAAATCGGTGTACGGGTGGATCACCTGATCCCTCAGCAGCCCGACGGCGACCTGTGCGCCGGTGCGCAACTCCGGAACGTGGCAAGCGTCGCACTGGGCGGCCGCGAATAACTCGCCGCCTCGACGCACAATGGGGTCCCCGCCACCACGCGAGGCCGGCACCGCTAGCGTGCGCAAATAGGTCGTGATGTTATTCAGGCGGCTGGGCAGCACCTCCGGTCTGAAGCTGTTGCCCGTGCAACCGCCCTGGCCACCGCATTTGCTCGAGGAAGGCAACTCCAGACAGGCCGTCTGCGCGGGGGGGCAGTTTTTCTCCGGGAAGTAGAAGGACGTTGCGCCGATGTCCCCATGGAACGCAGCCGCGGTCTGCTGGCGCAGGTCCGGCTGGTTGGCCTTCCACCCGAAGCGGCCGAGGACCCGGCGGTCGTTCTCCAAATCCCAAACGTAGTTGGGGTGGCCTGCGGTGGGCGTTCCCTCACCACGCCGCGCGAGCGCCAGGATCTGCTCCTCCGGGACCGCCTCTAGAAGCCCCAGACCCACCATGGCGGGGGCGATACGCGCGGAAGTCATGACCTCGGGACCGAGTTCGCCGAAGCGCAGGTCCTGAAAGCTCACCCGTGGACGGCGCAGCTCCACGGCTTCTCCGTCGGCATAATGCAGCGTTAGGCTCTCGTAGCTCACCACGGCACGTCCCTCCGGGGGCACGCGACCCGGAATGCCCCGGTTCTGCAACTGATCCCCATAGACGGGATGGGGACGGGGCCCACCATAGGGCCCCTGCCCGGGAACGCTCAGGCGCACGAGCAGCCCCAACTCGGCTTCGAGCCCGGCATCGGGCGGCTCCGCGCGGCCATTGCCCACGTGACAGCGGCCACACCGATCCTCGTTGAAAGTCGGACCCAGTCCCCAGACGCCATCGGGCTCAGGGGCCAGGACCCAGCGCTCGTTAAACTGCTCCTTGCCCTTGGCGAAGGTCTCGAGACCTTCCCGATCCAGGCCGGGTGCCGGCCGCGAAAACGCCAGCGGTCCGTCGTCGGCGATGCTAAGTGCGCCGGCGCTTAGGCGCTCCGACGGCACTAGGCTACTTTCTCCCAGCGCCAGGGAGGCGGCCAATAGGGTCGGCAACCATAGCGACGCCAGTGCCCGGGGGCCCACGCGCGCCACGGAAGCCTCAGTGATTCTCGTCCCAGGGGCTGTGCTTCACCTCCGGGGGAACCCACACGGTCTGGTAGATCTGCTGCAGGTCACGCTCCTTACGGATCTCATCGCTCTCCGAGAGTTTGGCGTACTTGGCCTCGGTCGGACTGGAATGGTTGCGCGTGTTAAGACGCGGCGCCGACAGAAGACGGCGCAGGCTGCCATGGCACTTGGGACACTCCGAGGGTCCCTTCTCATTCATGCCGTGCATGGCCTGAAAGTTGGTGAGACAGGGGTCACAGGCATATTCATACACCGGCACGATGTTGGCCTCCCATGCGTACGTGAAAATCGGGGCCGACCCCGGCAGGAATCGGCCCCACTCTGCGGCAGAACGCTTAGGCGATCGCCCGCTGGCCCACGATCTCGGCCTTGGCGTGCATCGCTGCTGCGCGGTCGATGTTCCAGAGGCGCGCGGCGTTCTCGCCCAGTACCTTGCGCTTGAGCTCGGGCGTGAGCTTAGGATAGCCGTAGCCTTCGACCAACTGGTCCGGGATCTGGAACTTGCGGAAGGCATCGATCTGCCACTGGGGGTTGCCCCAGAGCAGGGAGTCCGTACCCCAGAGCACGGAGTCCGGCCCTAAGTCCCGCAGCAGCGTACCCAACACGTGGGCGCACTCCATCGGACGGCTGGTGACCGTGGCCGCGAAGGTCGAGCCCACCTCGGCATAGAGGTTCTTGCGCTGGGGCTTGAAGCCTTTGAGCGCTGCGAGTTCCGCGTGGTAGGGCCAAGCCGCGTGGTAAGCGATGAAGTTCAAGTCCAGGAAGTCGTCGGCGGCGGCGTCGAAATCCTCCGCATGGGCGTAGCGGGCGTAGAACTGGCCGAACGGGATACCCTTGTGGCAACCGATATTCTTGATCCCCAGGCGCCGGCACTCTTCCCAGATGGGATAAGCCAGCTTTTCATCATCGAACCACCAGCCTTTCTTTTTGGTGGCGTCGAAGGTGTACAGCTTCAAGCCCGAGATCTTGTACTGCTCCGCGTACATGTTGAGCCGATCCAGGGTCTCGCTCAAACCTTGGTTCGGCGTGAGGCCACCAGCGAGCATGATGGTGGACTTGGGCCAGCGGTTGCGGACCTGAACCTGATACTCCATCGGGATCATGTCCTGACCACCGTAGTCCTCGCGGAAGCCGAAGGGGTTGAAGATCCCCACCGTGGTGTCGCTCTCCTGGAGGATTAGCTTGCCGTAGTTTTCCACGTTCATGTCGCGCGTACCGTTGGGCAGACCAAAGGCCTTACCCAAGTCGTCGAGCAACTGGACGAACCACATGCCGCGCGCGCTGGCGTTCACACCTTCCACGTAGTGACCGGGACGGGTGCACACGTGCGTGTGCACGTCAACGATGAAATCGCTGCCGGCGCGGGCGAGTTGGGTGGCTTCTTTCTTTGCGTCGAGATCAGCGGCCTCGGCAGAGCCGACCTCAAAGAACTCCATGCCGGTGATTTCGTTGACGGCAACCATCGCCGCCGGGAAGGCCAGCGAGGACTTCAGGAAACCGCGCCGGGACAAGCCCGCCTTTTGGGCGTAGCCGTCCATCTTGGCCGTTATTTTCGGCCCCATGTTACCGGTCATGAACAACGACGCACCGATCTGGTCGGCGTTATACGGGTCCAGAGGAACACTCTCCAGTCCCTTGAAGTGCTGCAGGATGTTGAATTCCATTACGACCCCTCCCCCTCGGATTTTCTGTAGATCGTCCTAAAATCTCGGATCTCAAATCTCGAATATCGGGTACTCGCACGACCAACACTGCTAGCGCTGTTCGGCTAATGGTTCCCCACAACCCCCACCAGAGCCTGCGCTGGCTCGTAGTCGAGCCGCCCAATCAATAGGCCTACCAAGTGCATCGCTACCCTACCCTGCACAAAAAACCGTGTCAACGTCGCCGCACCAGATATCCCCGATGACAAAAGAGGCGCAGCGCCTTTGGATGAATCGGTCGCGGCCGATCATGCTGCATCGCGCCATCGGCGGCGCAACAGCCGCTCGATGGCCCCAAAGGTTTCGGGCCTCAACGCGGGCCGAGGTAGTCTTGCTTTCCCAGTTCTACGCCGCACTGCCGCAGAATGTCGTAGGTGGTCGTGATATGAAAATAAAAGTTGGGGAGCGCAAAGCTGACCAGGTAATCCAACCCCTGGAATGTCACCGGTCCCGCGCGCATGGGCAAGACCACGGTGCGCTCCTCGGAGCCGTCGATCTGTGCTGCGGTGTACTGTTTCACCACCTCGATCGTTCGGCGCACCCGTGCAGAGAGCTCGGGTAATGTCGTCTCGGTGTCCTCGAACTTCTCCGGCTCGAGGCCTGCCAGGCGAGCGGCCGCCCCTTTGGCGGTGTCACTCGCGATCATGACCTGGCGTGCGAGCGGGAACATGTCCGGCGCCAGCCGGGTCGCGGGCAGCACCGTCGCGTCGAGCTTTTTGGCCTCGGCGTGAGCCGCCGCCTTATCCAAGACGGTGGCGAGATTGGTCAGGCCACGCAGAAAAACCGGTACAGAGGCCTGGTACATGGAAATAGTCATGGCTAAACTCCGGTGAGCGTTCGCGGCCGATGCCGCGAACAATAAGAGGCTGAACCTACGGGGTCGCAAGTTTACCCCATGACCAACGCTCGACACCCGCAACCGGGCCCACCACCTCAAACGGCGATGGATGAGCACCCCAGGATCGAGTGCATCCCCTGCGGGTCGAGTTCGCGCTTCACCGTGCGCAGCGCCGCGGCAAAAAACGCCGGGCGCTGCTGGTCGTACCAACGCCGGTGATCCCGCCCAACCGCAAGGTGGTGCGTGATGGTGCCGCCGAGGCGGTTGAGGACCTCCCAGGCGGCAATCTTGACGGCCCAAGCCCGGCGGGCAAGATCTCCGGGGTGACCCAGCGCATGGCTGACTCAGGTTCACTCTGACCAAGGGCCCACGCCCGACACCCACCGCCGCGTGGCCACAACCGGGCGCCACTCTGGTGGCGTGGCAGAGCCTCTCCCCGACCAATCCTGCTCTTGCGGGCGCGCGGTGGCCAAAGCGCTGTGCTGCGGTGTGGAAGAGGAACTGTGGCGGCCAGCAGCGCGGGGCCCAAGCCCTGCGGGGAATGCGAAGCGAAGAGGACTGGCTGCGCCTGGTGGTGGAGTTCAAGGCATCGGGATTGTCAGCCCGTGCCTTCGGTCAACTGCGTGGTGTGGCCCCGAACACCCTTTTGAGCCGGGCCAGGCGGATACTCCGGGGGCAGCAGTTGCTTGGAGGCTGTCCGACGCTGGAGCCGACGCAGAAGTGGTGGCGGTATTCGCCAACCATACCGTGGCGTTTTTTGTCCCTAGTTCTTCGGAACTATAATCAGTAATATTTTTGTCGGTCGACGTTGAAACGTCATGCCCCATCCCGGGCCTGACTAGTGCACACACTGAACAAGTGGGATTTTTCTCGCTCTTGTTCGGTCCATGGTCGTCACCCGCCACGATTTCACCGATGAACTGATCCTGCGCATCCGCGATTCGGGTGGGTAGCCAGC
>JANXRW010000123.1 GCA_025356655.1 Betaproteobacteria bacterium
TTCCAGGCAGCGAAGCGCAGGGCACGCGGATACACGCGCTTCGAGACCATGCGCACCATGATCTTCCTGATCTCCGGTAAGCTCGACTTCTCCCGCATCAACCCGCATGCGGCGTAGCCCACCCAGAATTCAAAAGAGGCACATAAACCCTCATCCTTCGCTGATCGACGCCTAGGCGCAGAGCTTCCGGCACCGTTTACCCCGCCGAAGGGAACTATCGGATCAAAGGGCCGGAAACTTGAATCCAGGGATGACACCCCGGTGCACGCCCTCCTGCCGGAGCTCGCGCCCGGATCGAGGCCGAGGCCGTCGCGGCTAGCCTCGGCTGTAACGACGGGTCCGGCCTGTGCCATCATGGCGGGGCCCCGACCTCGGGGAAAGCCGCCTATCGCGGGAGGAGACCCAGACATGAAAGGCATCCGTGGGATAACGGCGGTTTGTTTCCTGGCGCTGGGGTGGTGCGCTGAGGTACCTGCGCAGGACACTTGTCGGCTGGTCTACGGCGGCTCGGAGAAGACCTTCGGCGACGGCACGCCCAACAGCGTCCAGGGTGTTCTGAACAAGCACGCGCAGTCGGTGCAGTGCCGTGAGGGTCCGACGCTGGAGTACGAGGATCCTGAGTATCCTAACCCGCCGGGCCCGAATATCGTGCGAGCCTTCAGTTGCACGGCCCTGGGCGGTGGCTTGGTCTATGAAATCCTCATCAATGATCTAGCGGCGGTCTCCGGCCCGACGGGCGGCTTGATTTTCCGGGGCCGCACCCGAGGCCACGACGAGATCCCCTGCGAGGGAGCGCCCTCCCCTTCAGAGGCTGCTCGTGAGGGTACCAACCCCGTCGTGGACCCCTGCTGCCCCTACGCAGCACCTTCGGTGCGCTGGTTTTTCAAGCCCTCTACCTGCAGTCCGACGGGCGAAGCCCGGTGCTCCGGATCTAGCCGAAACTGGTGCGAGAACGCAGCGACGGGCGGCAACTATGACCCCGGCACCGGCATGTGCAGGCGTCCCCAGTTCAACTAGGCCGGTAGCAACAGTCGTTTGAGGGTGACCGGAGGCCCTAGACTTCAGCGACGCGAGTCGGCTCGTGGCTGTCCTACGGGCCTGTCGCAATGCAGCACCGCCAGCCGCGTCCGCGGCAGTAAAGCGTTGGCACCGACATGCCCAGGTTCTCGGCAAACTCCTCGGGCGGCACACCGCTGGCAAGCAGCTTTCTGGCCGAGGCGATCTTGCGTAAGCGTCCAGCCCAGCCACCTTATTATGTCTTTTGACTGATCGTCGCGGACAACTTGCAATCCGCCTGGGCGCCGCGCGTCATGGCTGTCAAGCAATTGCGGCTTGATTGGAGCGGCTAACCGGCTTGACCTTGAGCTTCACTTCGACGCGTGCGCCCAAGCGGTTGATGATGCCAACCAGCCGATCGAGCGTGAAGCGTGCCAAGTCAGCATTGCGAATTCGAGAGAAATCCGCCGCCGCGATACCGGTGCGTGCGTGCGCTTCCCGCCCTGTCAGCCCGTCATGGTCGAGCTGCTTGATGATCTCGGCTGCGAGCAACGCCTTGAACTGCTTCACGTCGGCGTCCTCTTGACGCAGGTCACGGTAGACGTTGCCGCTGCCCCGGATGACTTCGAGCGGTTCCTGCTTCATCGCAACATCTCCTTCAAGCGTTTCATCCGAGCAGCGATCAGGTCGATCTCATGCTTCGGGGTCTTGATCCCTTGGGTCGATTTCTTCTGGAACGCGTGCACGACCCACAGCTCCGCGCCAATCTGCACCGCGTACACAACCCGGAAACCGCTGCCACGGATGGCAAGGCAATTTCCATCACGCCGGACCCTAGCCCCTTCAGCGGCTTGGCGATGTCCGCCTTGCCGCCCTCGGCCGCGATGGTCAGTGCTGTCAGGCAGATTGCCTGTGCTCCCTCGGGGAAGCTCTCAAAGTCTTTGCGGGCGGCACTCACCCACGAGATCGGGCGGGTTGTTCTCGTCACCTGAAACTCCCGCTGCAAATATTGTCATATTTGACAACTTAAAGCAAGCCCATTCGTTGTAGCCCCGTAGCGCTTGCTGCGCCAGAGGATAGGTCAGGGTTTCTGCGGATCGAGCGTCCCTGCCCGCGGTGTAGCGCCGACAGGCCGGGTGCTACGCGCTGCGCGCGCCGAGCCTGGGTCTCGGCCTGCCGATAGCGCCCCATGACGCGAACAACCAAGGCTAGCGGCACCGGCCGCCGTCCATGCGGGGAGGAACAGACCGTGCCAAGTACAGCACCGTCTGTCCGCTGACGAAGGCACGGCTCCACGGCTGCGCCGTCAGCCCGCGCCCGAGCCGGGCTTAGGGGCGCCGCCCCTGGCGCGGCGCAAGGTGAAGGCTGCGCCCGCCCGCCGGGTATCCCCAACCTTTGCTGTGCTGCAGGCCGGCCCTGTGCGCCGCGCTGCGCGTGAGTGAACCCCCTCCCGAAATGCGCCCTTGCGCCTTTCCTCCCGGGTCTCGGCGACGGCCAGAGGCCAGCACAGCGCAGTGCCGAGCCTCAACAGGCGATTTAGGAGCAGAGACCATGAAGACCGAACCACCGGACCGACGTTTACACCCGCGTGACCGCCACCATCATCGCCAGCCTGGAACAGGGCGCCCAGCCTTAGATGAAGCCGTGGAGCGCCCAACATACCGCCGGCAGCATCACCCGCCCGCTGCGCGCCAACGGCCAGCCCTACCGGGGCGTCAATGTCCTGCTGCTATGGGGCGAAGCCGAGGGCAAGGGCTAAAACGCGCCGATCTGGATCACTTAAAAACAGGCCGCGACGCTCGGCGCCCAGGTGCGCAAGGGCGAGCATGGCTCGCTAGTCGTGTATGCCGACAAATTCACCAAGACCGACACCGACGACAAGGGACAGCAGAGCGAGCGCGTCGTTCCATTTCTTAAGGGCTATACGGTTTTCAACGTTGAGCAGGTGGACGGGTTGCCGGACCACTTCTGCGGCAAGGCCGAAGCCCCTCACTCGGTCGAGCGGCTTCCCCAGGCCGAGGCGCACTTTGCGGCGACTGGCGCCGTGATCCAGCATAGCGGCAATCGCGCCTTTTACGCCCGTTCCCGCGATCTCGTGCAGATGCCGCCACGTGAAAGCTTCCGCGATGCCGAGAGCTACGCCGCCAACCTGGCGCATGAATGACGCATTGGACCGCGCACCCGTTGCGTCTGGCGCGTGAACTGAGCAAGCGATTTGGCGACCAGGCCTATGCAGCCAAGAACTCATCGCCGAAATGGGCAGCGCCTTCCTCTGCGCCGATCTCGGCATCACGCCAGAGGTGCGCGAAGACCACGCGTCCTACTTGGCGCACTGGCTATACGTGTTGAAGAAGGACAGCCACGCGATTTTCACTGCCGCTTCGCTGGCCCAGCGCACCGCCGACTTTTTTTACGGCCTCAATCAACCGCAGCAGGTGGCAGCGTGAACGGCAAGACTTGGCCGGCGTAAGCCGGTCAGGCTGCATGGCTTGCCCCGCCGTTCCTGCGGACTCTCGACTATGCATTGATTTTGTTGCAAGTTTGGAATCAACCGGTTGATTCGCACCCGGCGAAGCCAACGGAGAAGGCAAACCCTAGAAACAGCAAAGCCCGACAGAGGCGGGCCGTGCATACCGACCGAGGTCGGGGAAACTGTGTAAGTCGCAAAACCAAGCTCCCCAAAATCAGGCCCGATTGCAAGAGGAATCTTGCCACGGGCGGACTCGCGCCGAATCCGGCCCTTCCGGCGGGTTGTTTCTGCAACCCCAGGAGGAACCATGCCCAGAATTAGCACCGCATACGCGCTCAATGAGCCACTGCCAGGCCTGCCCGGCGTCAAAGACCGAGAGACCCGTGAGCGCTGGCCCGTATGGAGCGATAGCACCACGCAAGAAGTGCGCTACAAGCCTCTGCCTCGAAAGCAGGCGGCGCGCATCTGGCATAAGGCGCGGGCCTTCGATCGGACGACGCACCGGCGGGGCAAACATTAGAGAAAGACGCTGCTACGACTGTGCGGCACCGGTGCGGTGTCCCGCAAGGTAGTCGGGCCCAATGCGACTTCCGTGAGGAGGCGAACATCCCGTGCGCTGGAGCAGGCACACACGCAACTGGACGCCCATTGGAGCAGCGGTCCTCAATCCGGAGCGCGCCACGGTCCTCGCAGCTCTCAGCGACCTGACTCAGGCCCACTCTGGACAAAGGCCTACACCCGACACCCACCGCCGCGTGGCCCCGGCCGGGCGCAACTCTGGTGGCGTGGCAGAGCCTCGACCCGAGCGATCTTGCTCTGCGGGCGCGCGGTGGCCAAAGCGCTAT
>JANXRW010000146.1 GCA_025356655.1 Betaproteobacteria bacterium
CTGCGGCTCAGGCCACTTTTTGCTGGGCGGCTTTGCGCGGCTGGTGGATGAGTGGCAGCGCAACGAGCCCGCACGCAACCCGCGCGACATCGCGCAGAAGGCGCTGGACGCGGTGGCCGGCGTGGACTTGAACCCCTTCGCTGTGGCCATCAGCCGCTTCCGCTTGCTGGTGGCGGCACTGCGGGTGGCCGGCGTTGCTCGCCTTACGGAAGCGCCGGAGTTCCGCATCCATGTTGCCATTGGCGACAGCCTGCTGCATGGCCGCCGCTTCGGCCTGGCCGGTCAATCGGCCGTGCGCAGCGAACAGCTTTTCGACGAGCGACAGTCACACGCGGACGAAGGCCTGGAACACGTCTACGCCAGTGAAGACCTGGCCCAGGTGCAGCAGATCCTTGGCCGCCAGTACCACGCGGTGGTGGGCAACCCGCCCTACATCGTCGTCAAGGATTCGGCGCTGAACGCGGCCTATCGCAAGCGATACGCCAGTTGCCACATGAAGTATTCGCTGGGCTGTCCGTTCACCGAGCGCTTCTTCGAGCTGGCGCTGACCGGTGAGCGCTTCGGCCAGGCCGGATTCGTCGGCCTGATCACCACCAACAGCTTCATGAAGCGCGAGTTCGGCGCGAAGCTGATTGAGGACGTTTTGCCGCGACTGGACCTCACCCACGTCATCGACACCTCGGGCGCCTACATCCCGGGCCACGGCACGCCAACGGTCATTCTGCTGGGGTGCCATCGTCCGCCGCATGACGAGCGCGGGTCTGCGCACAACACCGTGCGGGCGGTAATGGGCATCAAGGGTGAGCCCAGCAAGCCAGAGGACCCAGCGAACGGTCTTGTGTGGAGCGCGATCCTCGCTCAGGTCGACCGCCCTGGAAGCGAAAGCGACTTCCTGAGCGTGGCTGACATGCCGCGTAGCTCGCTGAGCAAGCATCCGTGGAGCATCGGTGGGGGTGGTGCAGGCGACTTGCGGGAGGTGATCGAGACTGGTGCTTCCGTTCGGCTTGCCCAGATCAGTGAGTCACTGGGTTTCATGGCCATCACCGGGGAAGACGAGTTCTACCTACAACCTCCGCACATTGCGCGCCGGCTTGGCGTTCCAACTCGTCCATTTGTGCTCGGGGACGGTCTGCGCGACTGGAGTGCGAACGACGCCGCCATGGTCGCCTTCCCATATGTCGAGCGCGGCTCGGACATCGAAGCCGCACCATTCTCGCAAGGTCACGGTTGCTACTCGACCGCGGTCTGGCACGCTCGTACTGTTCTGCGCTCGCGTGTGATGTTCGGGAAATCGGCGGAGCAGCATGGCAACCGCTGGGATCAGTACATGCAGTTCATCAGGCCGCGAATCGCCGCTTCGAAACTAATCGCCTTTGCGGAAGTTGCAACCCACAACCATTTCGTCCTCGACCGCGGCGGCAAGGTATTCAAGCAGACGGCGCCGGTCATCAAGTTGCCGGCCGGCAGCAGCGAAGACGATCATCTGGGGCTGCTCGGGCTGCTGAATTCGTCGGTGGCGTGCTTTTGGTTGAAGCAGGTGTGCCACAACAAGGGCAGCACCGTCGATCAGCATGGGGCGCGACAACGAACGGCTCCCTTCGAGGACTTCTATGCATTGAATTCGACCAAGGTTGCCGAATTCCCGCTCGCCTCGGAGCGACCGCTAGAAATGTCGCGCAAGCTGGATCAGTTGGCTGCTCAGATCGCAAGCCACGCTCCCAACGTCCAGCTTGGTTCTAAGTCGCTGCCCACACCCACCACTTCGAACGCAGCTCGCAACCAGACCGCTCGGCTTCAACGCCAGATGATCGCCAGCCAGGAAGAACTGGACTGGCAGTGCTACCGCCTTTACGGCCTGCTGCCCGAACGCCGCGTGGCGACGAGTTTTGAATCCGCCACGCCGCCCGAGTTGAACCGGGGCGAGCGGGCGTTCGAGATCGTGTTGGCCAGACGCGTGGCCGCCGGGGACGAGACCACAACTTGGTTCGAGCGCCACGGTAGTACGCCAATCACCGAGCCGCCAGCCAACTGGCCGGACGACTATCGCGCAATCGTCGAGCGTCGCATCGCCCTCATCGAATCCGACCGCAACATCGGCCTGATCGAGCGGCCCGAGTTCAAGCGCCGCTGGAATACGCCAGCCTGGGAAGACCTGGAACAGGGTGCGCTGCGCGACTGGTTGCTTGACCGGCTGGAACAGCCCGGCTTCTGGCCGTCCAGCGCCAACAAGCCGCCCCAGCTGACCTCCACCAGCCGCCTGGCCGATCTGGCACGCGCCGACGCCGCCTTCATGCAGGTCGCTGCGCTCTACGCCGGTCATGCCGACTTCGACATCGCGAGCCTGGTGGCCGATCTCGTGGTCGCCGAGGCAGTGCCGCTGCTTCCAGTGCTGCGCTACACCGACGAAGGCCAACGCAAGCGAGCCCAGTGGGAAGACACCTGGGCCCTGCAGCGCCGCGAAGACGCCATCGACGCCGATGTGCTGGCCAACGATGCCGAGGGCTGGCGCACCGAGTTCGCCGCCATTGCTCGCACAACGTTCGGCACCGATTCCAGCGAAGAAGCGCGCGCCTGGATTGGCCAGAAGCTGGTCGCCGAAATCAAACGACACCAGGACGAGCGCAAGTCCAACGAGGTTGGCCACATCCCTGTCCCGCCCAAGTACAAGAACCCCGACTTCCTGAAGGTTAACTGCTGGCGCCTGCGCGGCGGCCTGGACGTGCCCAAAGAACGCTTCGTCAGCTTCCCGGGCGCTGAGCGCGGCGCCGACACCAGCCTGCCCATCGCCTGGGCAGGCTGGGACCATCTGCAACAAGCCACCGCGTTGGCCGCCTACTACCT
>JANXRW010000006.1 GCA_025356655.1 Betaproteobacteria bacterium
GCCTCGTCAGTCGCCACACTGCAGGCATCTCAACGCGGTGGAGGGCAGGCAGATGGCGGGTGCGAGTGGGCGCAGTTGGGTGCGGCGAGACCGAGAGCAGGCGGCCCAGATGGTTGGTCTCTTCGAGCGTAGTGGACTCACGCAGCGTGAGTTTTGCGAGCGAGAGCGCGTTGCGCTCGGCACGCTGCAGCGCTTGTAAGCGCGGCCGGCCTGAGCGTGCGCCCGCGCAGGTGGAGAACGCCAGCCACAGCCCGGCCTTCGTGGATCTCGGCACTCTGCCAGGATCGTCGGCCGCGAGCGGATTCGACATCCGCCTAGAGCTCGGTGGCGGCGTGGTACTGCACCGGGTGCGGCGCTGATGTTCTTCCCCGAGGGACACATCCGTGTTTTCCTCTACGGCAGTCCCGTGGACATGCGCCGCTCCTACGACGGCCTGTGCGCCATCACGCGCCATCAGATGAAGCTCGACCCGATCAACGGCAACGTGTTCGTGTTCGTCAATCGACGCGGCACTCAGTGGGTGCGCTCTACTTCGACACGCAGCGGATTTTGCATCGGGTCGAAGCGTCTCGCGCAAGGTCGATTCGTGTCGGATTGGTCGCGGGTCACTGACCGGCAGATCGACTGGACAGGGCTGAAGATGATGCTCGAAGGCATAGAGCCTAAGAGTGTCCACAAGCGCTATAAGCATTCCTTAGTATCGATGCAAGGTGTATAATCGTGACCTATGAATTCACCCACCCCATCGCGTGTTCGGAGCTTGCAATAGGCCGAGCGGATGGGCATGGGTGGCAGGGTGGATCTGGTGCGTCGCCTGGACGAGGAGCTCGACTCCACCAAGCGCCAGCTCGACTGGTTTCGCCGCCAGATGTTCGGTCAGAGGAGCGAGCGCAGGCTTCCCACCGAGCCCGATCCGCGACAGATGCTGCTGGGCGAGATGATCGTCGAGCCCACGGCGCAGGAAGCCGAGCAGAAGCACCAGAAAGTTCCCGCGCACACGCGTCGGGTCGCACGCTAAGGATGTGGCCGCAGCCGAGGAGCTGCCCTTCTTCGACGAGACCAAGGTGCCGGTGGAGGTGGTGGACCTGCCTGCATCGGGCGTCCAGCACTTGCCCCCGAGGACGACGAGATCATCAGCCACAAGGAGAGCTATCGCACGGCTCAGCGGCCCGGCAGCGCGGTGGTGATCAAGTACCGGCGGCCGGTGATCAAGATCAAGGCCAGCGGGCAGCTGCGGTGCGCCGCAGCCCCTGTCGGAGTGATCGAGGGAAGTCGCGCGGATGTGAGCTTCCCGGCCGGGATGCGGGTGGACAAGTTCGTGTACCACATCCCGCTGTACCGCCAGCACCAGCGGCTGGAGATGAATGGGGTGCGGGTGGGCAGGAGCTGGTTGACGGTGCTCAGCCAGAAGGTGATCGCGCTGTTCGAACCCATCTACCAGGCCCAGCTTGCCTCGATCCGCGCCTCGCGCGTGCTGGCCATGGACGAGACGCCAATCAGGGCGGGCCTGCGCGGCCCCGGCAAGCTCAAGGCGGCGAAGACGCGCGAGCACCGGCGCGAAGCACGCGAAGCCAGTCGTGGAGGAGTTCTTCGCCTGGGTGCAGCGTCAGTTCGAGGACCAGGGACTGCTGCCGAGTAACCCGATGACCCAGGCGCTGGCCTATGCCCGCACGCGGCGTGCCGCGCTGGAAGTATTCGTCACCGACCCGGACGTTGCGGTGGACACGAACCACCTAGAACGCGCGCCTTGCGGGCGATACCCATGGGTCGCAAAAAGTGGGCTACTCGCCTGGACCGAACTCGGCGCCAAACACGTGGGGATCGTGCAAAGCCTGCTGGTGACCTGCCGCCTGCACGACATCGATCCGCACATCTATCTGCTCGACGTGCTGCAGCGGGTCGGAGATCACCCCGCATCACGGGTCGCGGAGCTCACGCCCACGACTGTGGAAGCAGCACTTCGCGGCCAACCCGCTTCGCTCGGTACTGCATACCCTGGAGCGTTGAGCAAGAACGTCGCTGGCTGAACGGTGACGGGATCGTGACCGATAAATCCGGAAACCACCCCAAATCGGTCACGGTCAGCCGGACAGGCCGGTCACGATGGTCCGGAGTACCCAGCTTGGCGGTGAGATCATCCGCCAGCGCTACGAGGACCCGAAGCTGAAGAAGATGTCTGCCCGCCGATCCATCGAGGAGTCGCTCGACCCCGATGGAGGTCCGCTGCTCTGGCCACGGATCACCGAAGAGGCACAGGACTCCTTAGACGCCACCTGCCGCAAGCTCTACAAGTACCTAAACTCCACTTCAGCACCTGCTCCGCAGCCCCAAACCCACCAACAGATTCCGCCGAGGAGCCATTTGTGGCAGCGGCAGCCGGAGGAAAGCGCCCAGATCTGGAGAGTGGGGATTGCCGGAAATTTTGTCGATTCACCTTGATTATTGAGAGCGGCAGCGCAATTCTTGCCGAAAGAAATTTCTTGAATTTCGCCTGCAGCGTATCTACAATGTAGAAACATTTTGACGGGGGGCAATCATGAAAGCCGTTATTCGTAAATGGGGCAATAGCCTCGCGCTCCGTCTGCCGGTTGCTGTCATCAAGGAAGCTGACTTCACTCTTGAGCAAAAGGTCACCATCAGCGTAACCCGGGGACGTATTGTGATCGAGCCATCTGACACCGTTGAATACGATCTTGACCAACTGCTGAGTGGTATCACGGCCACGAACGCTCACGGCGAGGCGAGTTTCGGTAGCCCGGCCGGTAAGGAAGCACTTTGATGGCAGTGCGGGGCTATGTTCCTGAGTCAGGTGATGTTGTCTGGCTGGCGTTTGATCCGCAAGCCGGTCAAGAGCAGGCTGGCCACCGACCGGCGTTGGTCATCAGTCCAGCGAGTTACAACGGCAAAACTGGCCTGATGGTTTGCTGCCCCATGAGTACCAAAATCAAGGGGCATCCTTTTGAGGTGCTCACGGAGGCGAGTGGTGTGGCGAGCGTTGTCCTTTCCGATCAGGTCAAATCACTGGACTGGAAGGTACGTCATGCGAAGAAAAAAGCCGCGGTACCTGCTGAAGTGATGATGCACGTTCGCGCCAAAATAAAGGCGTTGCTGGCTATTCACTGACCCGCAGAAAGCTGAACCAATCCGCAGGAGCCAGCATTTTTCGAAACGGCGATGGGATGGCGATTTTTGCCGGGTTCTGCGGGGATCGACGGCACATGGAATGCCCGTACTTTCACTATTCCATGCCAATCTATGCCGACCGTCCGCTTGATCCGCCACGCCGAGAGCGCCGCCAATGCCGGCGCGGCCACCGCTGACCCCGCCTCGATCCCGCTCACAGCTCGCGGTCATGAACAAGCGCAAGCCAGCGGTGATGCTTTTGTCGATGTGCCGGACTTGATCGTGTGCTCTCCTTTTCTGCGCGTGCGGCAAACCGCCGCGCCGACCGTGGCGCGTTTTGCGACGGTGCTGGTGCAGACCTGGCCTATCGAGGAATTCACTTATCTGTCGCCCGACCGCTGCGCGCATACCACGGCGGAACAGCGCCGGCCCTGGGTGGCGGCGCTCTGGCAGGCGGCCGATCCCCTGGCGATCGATGGACCGGGCGTGGAATCGTTCGCGGCGTTTGTCGGCCGTGTGCATATCGCGCTGGATCGCTTGGTGACATTGCCGGCGGCGTCAGTGGCGGTGTTCGGCCACGGCCAGTTGATGCAGGCGTTGCGCTGGCCTTGGCGCTCATAGTAATTCACCCAGGTCTGCTCACCGAAGTTGACCCACCGGTGAAGTAGTCCCTCGGACCTGCGGTCCCCGCCGGCACCCTGGCCGGTAATGACGGACGTTTGCGGATCGTTCCTTCGCAAGGACGTCGCCGATGGACCCTCGCCCCTGCGCTGCCTGCGCCAAGCCGCTTCGGCCACGCGCCCAACGCCCTGACCAGATCTTCTGCCCGGCGCCGGAATGCCAGCGCGAGCGCAAACGCCGCTGGCAGCAGGAACGCCGTAAGCGGGATCCGGACTATCGGGAGAACGAGGCTCGCGGTGCCCGGCAGTGGCGCGAGCGTCATCCGGAGTACTGGCGCAGGTACCGGGAGGCCAACGTCGGCTACCGGGAGCGCAACCGGGCCCTGCAGGCCCAGCGCGACCGGAATTGCGCCAGGGATCGTCTCGCAAATGGGGACGTGTCAACAACCGATCCGCCCATTGCATCAGGCCTTTACCGACTGAGCCTGGTGGGCGGAGGCGATATTGCAAATGGGGACGTGTGGGTCGCGGAAATCCGTTCCATATCAGACCCGTAGAACTCCATGGGACGATCTTGCAAATGAGGAATTCATAGCCAATCAGGGGGGCTAGGGGTAGTTTCGCGCCCATGGACACGATCATTGGCATGCCGGGGGAGATCGACCTGCACCGGCTGGAGTTGCGCTTCGAGCGGCTGCGCCTTCCCGAGCCTCGGGCTGTGGAGCGCCTGGCGCGCCCGATGGAGCGGGCCGGGCAACTGGTGCCCTGCCTTGTGGTTGCCGAGGGCTCGGCCCTGGTGCTGCTCGACGGCTACCGCCGGGTGGCGGCGTTGAAGCGCCTGGCACGCGACCGCGCCCGGGTGGAGCAGCGGGAGTGCGATTTGGGACAGGCGCTGCTGGGTCTGATGGCCCGCTCGTGGGCCCGCCTGCTCTGCCCGATCGAGGAGGTGACCATCATGGGCAGCCCACGCGCGGTCGCGGGCATCGGGCTCGCCGGCAATGTTTCGATCACGGGCGCAGCAGCAGGAGCAGCTAAGGAGGGAACAGCCGGCGCCTGTGCCCGCGCAGCCTTTGCGGCCGGCGCGGTCGTCACCTCTTTAGCCGCCACCGGTTCGGCCACCGCCTGCGCCGGTGCCGCACCCTTGCCGAGGCACACGGCCTTGCGGATCAACAAGCCCAGCGATTTCGCCGCCGGCCGCGCCTTCAGAGCGTACTCGTTGGCCTCCATGCCCTTGGGGAACTGTACGCGGAAGCACTCGATACCCTCGGCGATCAGGCGTTCGGCGACCTTGGCAGCGCCGCGCTCGTAGGCGACGAGCACGCGCTCGGTGCCGTGGCGCTTGAAGGCGGTGACGTGCTCTTCGGTGAAGCCCTCGATGCCGTAGCTGCTCGTCACGTTGCGGTAGCCCGCGCACCAGAACGTCAGCGCGTCGATCAAGGCCTCGCCGAGGATGACCTCCTTTGAGGCCATCAGCGCCTGCACGTTGAACACGCCGCGCCCTCGGCCTTCGCGCGCCGGCAGGTACAGGTGCTTCGGCGCGCTGGCGCGCAGGTTGTCCAGCAGCTTGTGGCCGTACACCTCGGCGACGTTACCCGCCTCGTCGAACACCGGCACCACCAGCGAGCCGTTGAAGTGCTCGTGGCCTCTGTCGCGGTACAGGCCGATCTTCGGCAACTGCGCGCGGATGTCGCCGCCGGCGTTGCGGGTTTTCTCGGGCAGGCGCAGGCCGAGGGTGCGGTCGGCCAGGCCGAGCTTGAAGTGCGCGACCAGCTCGGGATGGTCCAGCCCGCGCGAGTGCAGGTACTCGCTGGATGCGGAGCTGAACCTGCCGCGGGGGGAGTATTCGCTGGGGGTGCGCCGGCGGGCTGCCGAGCAGGCGGCGCAGGTGTCCTTCGAGGCCACGGTGGAAGCGCTGGCGCGCCAGACGGGCAAGCAGATGGGCAAGCGCCAGGTGGAGGAACTGGTGCAGAGCGCGGCGGCGGATTTCGATACCTTCTACGCCCAGCACCGCCATGATCCCGAGCAGCCCAGTAGCGAGATCCTGGCGCTCAGTGCCGACGGCAAGGGGGTGGTGATGCTGCCGCGCGACCTGCGCGAGCCCACGCGCAAGGCCGCCCAGG
>JANXRW010000114.1 GCA_025356655.1 Betaproteobacteria bacterium
TGCTGGTCTGACCGCGCCCGCGCGGGCCGTCGCGACAAGCGGATGGGCAGCTGCAAAAATGTAGTGCCATACGCACGGCAATAACGCTCTACGTTGTTGCTTTAATTAGGGTTGACGGAGCGTGATGACAAACTCGGGCTAGGCTGATCGTACCCCGCTGCACCCTGGCAGCCGACGCCGCCATTAAAGTCCGTCCGCTGTGCTCCGTTAATCCCCTCATGCCGATCCCCGCAATGGGGCAGGGATCCGTGGCCCATGCGCACGCCGGCGCCGCGCCCGGGGACTCTTTAGAGCGATGCTATGCTGACACGTCTTGGCCAGAACCTCCTGCTGTGGCAAAAATTCATGCTCCTCGGCATCCTGGGAGCCATCCTTTTCACGGTGCCGACCTACCTGTACCTGCGCGACTCTAGCGCCACCATCACGGAAGCCGATCAGCAGCTTGCGGGCTTGGCACCGGCGCAAGGCCTGCTCCGAGTGGCAAGCCTGGCCCAGGCTCACCGCGCCGAGTTGGCCCTGCCGCCCACCGCCTCGAACAACGCCAGTCGTGACGCTGCCCGAAATGCGCTGAACAAGCAGTTTGCGGACATCGACCCGGTGTTGCGATCTGCCCTTCGCGACGAAGCCGACCTCAAGGCATGGGACGCCGTACGGGAGAAGTGGGTCGGCATCACGAAGGCAGTGGGCAGCCCCGACGGCCTGTCCGCAGGCGAGAGTTTCTCCCGCCACACGGCCTTGATAGGTCAAGCCCTGGAACTGCTGCGCGCGGTGGAGGACCGGTACGGCTTGAACCTCAGCCCCGACAGCGAAACCTACTACACCGTCCTGGCGGTGCTGATGGAGATGCCGGCACTGGGCGAATCCCTCTCGCAGGCCCATGCCCGCGGCGTGAGCTTCCTGGCCCAGAACGGCCAGGCCAGCGAGCGAGCCACCTTGCACTCCCTGTTGGGGAACGCCATCGACGGCGGCGAAGGACTGGACCGGGATTGGTCACGTGCCATCGCCGCCAACCCCGGGCTGAAGAAAACGGCCCTGGACGAGGCAGTCTCCGCCGCCACTGCGGCCGTCAACAAGGCATCCATGACAGCCGAACAGAAGGTGCTGCAGGGGCCCACCCCAGCGCTGTCGGCAGAGCAGTATTCCGCGGTTTTTGCGAAAGCCATGCAGCAGCAGGCGGCACTAAACGCTCTGGGCTTCGATCGCTTGCAGACACTCCTCGAGAGCAAGCTGCGCGCGCTCAATCACACGCGGATGCTCCTGCTCATCGCCCTGTTGGCCTGCGTGGGTGCCGCGCTGGTCGCTTCCTGGGGCATCATCCGCTCCATCGTGGGCCCGCTAGCCAGCGTCGTCGCGGCCGCGGATCGCATGGCCGCGGGAGATCTGAGCGCCACCATCGATGTGCAGGGACGAGACGAGACCGCACGCCTGGCCGCCTCCGTCCTGGCGCTGCAGCAAGTGCTGCGCAACCTGGTGGGGCAGTTGCGCGAGTTGGTCAAAGAAGCCAACGGGGGAAACTTCAAGGTACACGTGAATGATGCCGGGCTGGCCGGCTTCCAGTTGGAGATCGCCAAAGGGCTCAATGCCCTGATGCACACCACCGACAAGGGCGTGAGCGACGTCGTCCGGGTGCTCGGCGCGGTGGCCCGCGGCAGTCTCGAGGAGCGCGTCACCGACGAGTACCAGGGCGCCTTCAACGACCTGAAGTCCTATGCCAACGACACGGTATCCGTCCTCGACAACCTGGTGGGTCAACTCAACACGCTGGTGACCGAGGCCAACCGCGGTAACTTTGCCGTTCGCGTAAGCGCAGAAGGCATGCAAGGCTTCCAGAGCGAGATCGCCGAGGGTCTGAATTCACTGGTGGCCACCACAGAAAAAGGAGTGAGCGATGTCGTGCGGGTGCTGGGCGCCGTGTCACGCGGCAGCCTCGCCGAGACCGTGGACAACGAATACGAGGGCTCCTTCCAGGACCTGAAGTCCTATGCCAACGGCACCGTCGCGGTTCTGGCCGACCTCGTGGCACAACTGCGCGAACTGGTTGCCCAAGCCAACGTCGGCAACTTGAGGGTGCGCGTGGAGACCGAGCACATGGCGGGCTTCCAGCGCGACATCGGCGAGGGGCTCAACTCGCTGATGTTGACCACGGACCGAGTGGTGAGCGATGGTATCCGCGTGCTGGGAGCCATCGCCCAGGGCAGCCTGGAGGAGCGAATCACCCACTCGTACCAAGGCGCCTTCGCCGAACTCCAGGGCTACGCCAACGGGACCGTCGACGTACTGGGCAACCTAGTGGTGCAACTTCGCTCGCTGGTGAATGAAGCGAACTCGGGCAATTTCAAGGTCCGTGCAGACTCCGGCGACCTGCGCGGCTTCCAACGCGAGATCACCGAGGGCCTCAACGCCCTCATGACCACCACCGACCAAGGACTCAGCGACATCATCCGTGTGCTGCGCAGCGTGGCCAGTGGTCGCCTCGACCAGACCATCACCGTCAAATACCAAGGCGCCTTCGGCGAGGTGAGCGACTACGCCAATAATTTGGTCCAGGTCTTGACCCGCCTGGTGGACGAACTGCAGGCGGTGGTCAACGCCGCCTCGCGCGGTGACTTCGGCGTGCGCATGAGCTCCACCGGATTGGAGGGCTTCCAGCGGGATATTGCCCAGGGGCTGGACGCGCTCGTGACCACCACCGACGCCGGGCTGCGCGACGTGGGCCGGGTGCTCAGCAGCATGGCCCAAGGCGATCTGACCGAGCGCATCACCGCGGAATACGGGGGCACCTTCGCAAAGCTCAAACAAGACACCAACGACACGGCGGAGCAACTCATCCGTATCGTCGGCCAGATCAAGGCAGCAGCCGACTCCATTGGCGTGGCCGCGCGCGAGATCGCGGACGGCAACTCGGACCTCTCTCAGCGCACGGAAAACCAGGCGGGCAGTCTGGAGCAAACGGCCGCTAGTGCGGAAGAACTCGCCGCCACGGTCAAGCAAAACGCCGACAGCGCCCGGCATGCCGACCAACTGGCCCGCGGCGCCTCCGAGGTCGCCTTGAAGGGTGGCGAAGTCGTCGGTCGTGTGGTCGAGACCATGGGCCAGATCAAGACGGCCGCCAACCGCATCGTCGACATCATCGGCGTCATCGACGGCATCGCCTTCCAAACCAACATTCTCGCGCTCAACGCGGCCGTCGAGGCGGCGCGGGCGGGAGAGCAGGGTCGTGGCTTTGCCGTGGTTGCCACCGAGGTACGCAACCTCGCGCAGCGCAGCGCCGTAGCGGCCAAGGAGATCAAGTCACTGATCTCCGAATCCGCACAGCGGGTGCAGTTGGGCACGGAACTAGCCGACAACGCCGGGCGTACCATGAGCGCCGTGGTGGACTCGGTCAAATCGGTGACCACCATCATGGGCGAGATCGCGGCGGCCTCGAACGAGCAAAGCCAGGGCATCCAACAGGTCACCGAGGCCATGCAGGAAATGGACGCCGCCACGCAGCAAAATGCCACCCTGGTGGAAGAAGCCCGCATGGCCACGGCCAGTTTGGCGGATCAGGCCCAGGCGCTTCTGGAAGCAGTCGCCGTCTTCAAGCTGACCGCTGGCGAGACGCCCCACTACGACGAGGCCACGGCGGCCTGACCTGTAGCCACTCTGAACCCTCCCTCCCCGTGCCGCCGCGACGAAGATCGCGCATCGAAGACGCACCTGCCGGGGAGTTATGGAAAAGCGAGGCGACGCATGGCCCCGCCGCGGGCGGGCTCACCTCGCCCCCCAACGAGGCCGGGGCCAGTCGACGCTCCATCATCGCGCACGGATCGCCGAGGTCGCGCGAGCTCGTGGATGACCGTGAGGAAAAGGGGTCGCCGGCAAGATTTTGCCGTTCCCTGGCCCTGCAACTTCAAGGCCCCCGGCCTTACCCGGACGAACCAAGTGACCGAGGAACGTTTTGACCGGGGCGCGCGTGCCAGCGGATACAGGCGTTTCGCTGCCCGGTGACTCTGGGGATCGATGGTAATCACCTGGGTCTTCATGGCGAACTCCGCCAACGGGTCTATACAAGCAAGACCGAGCATCGCCCACCCCAAGGGTGGGAAAATCACCGACGCACAACAGCCCAGCGGAAAGATCACGTCGATCGTTCCTGGAAAATCCATGGTGTGATCCGACCTGGTGACAACGCGCGGCAGCGTCCTAGGTTTCCGCTATCCATTGTCATCAGGATCTCTCGCGGAAACAACAGACCGCCAGACATCATTTCTGCACGCTGGGACCGCGCCCGTCCGACGATGGGATGGCCTGTTCCGGATCAACTGCCGACCCGGCAGCGCGTCGCTGTCAGCGCCGCCAGGCTGGTGGCCGCGACCCGCGCCGAACTTTGATCATCTCCGGAAACGAACTCTCGCCTTTTCTGCAAAAGCGATGGATCCACGGCTATCGCGTCCCATGCCGAACGAGCTGAACGAAAATGGCCTGGCAGGACGAAACACACGCTCTGATCCGCGACGTCTCGGCGTAACCAAGCGCAGAGCAGTGCGCGGCGGATCCATCAACGCCGACGGGTTGACGTTCATGATGTTTGATGACCCCACCCGTTCCTCGATTCCCCGAGTCCTTAATTGCGAGCGAATCCCCGTCGCCCTAGACCTCGTCCACCAGGTCCCACACTAGCCGCTTGATTAGGACGTATCCACCGACTCCCATTTCACGAGGCAGGACCAAGACGGGGGCATTTCTCGCGACCACACCACCGACAATGGAGGTGACCCAGAAGAACGCTAGAAGACCGAATCCCACGAGCGGGAACCGTGCCTTCATGATGAACAAGGATTTGGGCGACATTCGCTTAACCTTCCCCGCAAGCAGCAACGACTTCGCTTCGCAGCAGGGTTGCCTACGGGTGATGTGGCCGCGCAGCGATACCGTTTATGTCCCGACCTTACGACCCCTTCCGGGCCGCTGGCGCTCAAAGTACCTTAGGTTCAGCTGAGGCGGCCGGCCGCACCCAGACGGCGGTGTCATGGAAAACCGCGCCGCCGTTGGGCCACCCGGGCTCGGCGCTGGTGAGCGCATTGATCCCCAGTCCGTTGACAAAACTGCGGTTTGGCCACAGCCCCTCCACCACCACCACGCCGCGCTGCTGGCCCTCACGCGGACGCACGTGCACCGTCACCTCGCCGCGGTCGTTGCCGATGCACACGGTGTCGTCCTCCACCACGCCCAGTGCCGCGCAATCCTCCGGATGCAACAGGGCGGTGGGGCGGCGCTCGCGCCGCACCGAACTCGGCGTCTCGGTGAAGGTGGAGTTGAGGAATGTGCGCGCGGGCGCCGCCAGGAGCCGGAAGGGGTGCCTCGGGCTCGCGCGCTCGATGACATCCAGGTGATCGGGCAGCACCGGCATCTCGCGCCAGCGGCCGCCGAACTTCTGCCAGTCGGGACGAAAATGGAACCGGCCGTCCGGGTTCGGGAACCCATCGAGGAAGTGCATGCGTTCGAACTCCAGCGCGAAATCCTGCCCCCCGCGCTCGTAGTTCGTGGCGGCATCCCACATCCCAGAGGCGCGCAGCGATTCGTCCATGATCTCCCAGGCGCTCATCTGGAACCCCGAATGCTGAGCCCCCAGACGCTTGGCCAGTTCGCAGATCACGTAGTGGTTCTCGCGGGCCTCCCCGGGCGCCTCCAGGAGCTTGCGCGCCACCTGGAACGTGGTGTGCCCGCTAGCGGTGTAGAAGTCGTCGTGCTCAAGAAAGGCAGTGGCGGGCAGGACCACGTCGGCGAAGGCGGCCGTCTCGGTCATGAACTGCTCGTGCACGCAAACGAAGAGGTCCTCCCGGGCAAGGCCCTGATGGACCAAGTGCAGTTCCGGGCAGACCATGGCCGGATTGGTGTTTTGGACCAGCATCGCGGTGACGGGCGGACCGCCCGAGAGCGCCGCGGGGTCGCCGGTCAAGATGGGGCCCAACCGGGATTGATCCAACTCGCGAACGGACGCGTCCACCAGGTCCAACCCCTCGATCAGGGTCCGATCCAGCGGATAAAGTGCACCTTGCCCGTAGAGGGCACCGCCGCCCCTGTGCTTCCAGGCCCCGGTCACCGCCGACAAGCAGGTCACGGCGTGCATGTTTGCCGCCCCATTGCGCGAGCGCGAGAACCCGTGGTGGCACCGGATGAAACTAGCCCGGTGCCCGCCGAAGAGCCGCGCGAAGGCGACGATGGTCTCGACGCTGAGCCCGGTGATGGCGCTTGCCCACTGCGGTGTGCGCGTGGCCAGATGTGCGGCCAGATCTTCCGGACAATCCGTGTGGGCACGAAGGTAGTCCCAGTCGGCAAAGCCCTCGGCGAAGAGCACATGCATCACCGCGCAGGCGAGCGCGCCGTCGGTTCCGGGCAGCAACGCCAGGTGCAGGTCCGCCTTGTCCGCCGTCGGCGTCCGGTAGGGATCCACCACGACGAGGGGCGCGCCGCGCCGCTTGGCTGCCATGGCGTGCTGCATGACGTGCACCTGCGTGTGTACGGGGTTTCCCCCCCAGATCACCACTAGGTCCGCGTGTTGCGCCGCTTCGCGCAGATCCACGCCACGCTTGGCCCCCACCCCTGCGAGCCAGCCCGTATCGGCCAAGCTGACGCAGATCGTGGAGAACCAGCGCGAATACTTCATGGCGTGGCGCAGGCGCTGGATGCCGTCGCGCTGCACCAAGCCCATGGTTCCCGCGTAAAAATACGGCCAGACCGTCTCGCTTCCCAGCTGGCGTGCCTTATCCTGGAACGCTTCGGCCACGCGGTCGAGCGCCTCGTCCCAGGCAATAGGCCGCCACTGGCCGGGAGAGGTCGGGTCGGCACCCTTCGGACCGCAACGAAGCAGCGGTCGAGTGAGGCGGCCGGGGTGATGCAAGCGCTCGGCGTAGCGGGCCACTTTTTCGCAAATGACGCCGTCGGTATAGGAGTTGCGCCGGGAACCGCGCAGGCGGCCGATACGGCCGTCGTCGAGGAGTTCAACCTCCAGCGCGCAAGTGCTGGTGCAATCGTGGGGGCAAACCGAGGCGGCAGTACGCGGGCGGGCGCTCATGGGATAGACCGGTCAGCTGAGAGGCTAACGAGCCTACCACAGGGCCTCGACCCACCATAGGGCCCGCATGCCCTCAATGCGCGCCCAGCACCGCCGCGGGGCCGCGCGCAGGCACCCCTTCGAGGAAGCCTTCGAGCCGCTCATCCTGCCAGTGCATGCGCCGCCGGATCTCGCCATCGGGCCCCACGAGTGCAATGCCGAAGTCGTGCAGGACATGGTCGTCGTAGAGCCAGTAGTCGATGCCCAGTAAGCTGGCCACCAGGCGGGTGGCGCCAGGATCCCCGGACAGGAAGGTCCAATTGCTTCGCTCGAGATGGTGGCTGCGACGGTAGCTACGCCAGGCCTCCGGCGTGTCCGTTCTCGGATCGAGCCCCACCAGGACGAACTGCAGGTCTAGCCCGCGCGCATCGGCGAGCTGCTGCAATTGCTCCAGGCGCCGCAAGGTTGTCGAGCAAATACGCGTGCAGGCGCCGTAGGCCATGCTCACGACGCTGACGCTGCCGCGAAAGCGTGAGAGCTGAAGCGCATGAGACGTGTCGTCCACCCAGTGCGAGGACAGTTGGTAAAGATTGGCCCCCTGACCGGGCACGCTGAGCAGCAACAACCCCGCTGCCAAGGCTAAGCGCCAGCGGCCAGACGAGACCCGTCCGCCCAGGGGAGCCATGGCGCTAGAACTTCTGGATCAGCTTGACGCCCGCGGGCGGCGGGGCCGACAGGTAACCCACCGCACCGGGGGTGGATTTCACAACGGCAAGCACTTCGGCATCCCCGCCCTTCGCTGCTGGCGCGTTGAGGCCTTCCCGGAAGCTCTTCTTAGTCCAGAGCGCCTCGTACTTTCCCGCATCGAGCTTCACCACCTTGGAGAGAAATTCGGCATGTGCGCTTGCATTGTCCACCGGGACCAGTTTCACAGCGCCCGCGAGTTGCTTCTCGCCCACGAACACATCGCGTACTTCCCCGCCGGAGAGGTTGACCCCGGCGTTGGCCACCACGTAGACGTCGGCGGCAGCCGACAGCGGACCTGCCAGGGCGGAAAACACGGCGAGCAGGGAAATCAGTTTGGTTTTTCGCATCATGCGGGTCCTCAGAAACGCACAGAAAACTGGGCGCGCACCTCGTTGTAGCTGCTGTCGATACGCTTTTCGTCCGTCCGGTTAACTTCCAGCTTCAGTGCCGATCGGGGCGTCAGGTCGTAGCGCAGGCCCAACGATGTACGGGTGTAACTGCCGCCGCTGGCGAGAGCAAAAAAGTAGGGATCGGTCTGGTCGAGGGACGCCTTCTCGTAGCGGAGGTACGGAGTCCAGCCGCCATCGAGACGCCGCCCCGCTTGAGCGAAGCCCGCCCAACTACTATGGCTCCCGCTTCCACCCAGATTGTCTTGGTCTTTAAAGCGGTAATACTCGGTCAACACTTCCCAGTCATCGGTATCGTAAACGCCGTAGCCGCCGTAATAGCGGAACTTGTCGCTGCCCGTGTGCGCGCCGCCGGTGTAGACGTCCACCGTCTGGGCGTTGCCGTGCACGCCCAGGGCGAGGCCGGCCAGCGAACCGGAGAACTCGTAGCCCAACTTGCCCCCAAGGGACTTGTTTCCGTTGCTGTCGCGCACCGGCTGGAAGTCCAAGGTGCCGTCGACGACCCGGCCGCCGTTTCCCACGAAGACGTCATAGGTCACTTTGCCGTCGCCAGCGCTGGTGCGGCCAGTGCCCCAGATACCCACCGTGTGGGCAGGCAACACGCCACCTTTGTCCTCGAAGTCGATGAATCTCGGGCGCATCAGCGAGGTCTGGATTTGTGCGCCATGGTGAAAAGCCGTGCTCCAATACCCGTACGGCGTGTGGAAACGACCGCCCCAAAGAGTAAGCGCGTCGTTCACTGTATACCCCAATTGCATACGCTCTACGTCCGTGCCAATGGTACCGTCTGCGCCGTATTCAATGACCACCTCCGCCAGCATCTTCACGCGCTCGGAGAGCTCTGGCGTAAGGAAGAGGTCCAAGTTGCCCATGGTGAAGCCGCCCTTGCGATCATCCGCGGCCGGCGCCTGGGAGTGGGTGTAACCCACGTCTGCAAAGCCATGCAGCGGCACACCCACATTGGTCTGGGGCTTCCCGGCCGATTCCGTCAGCTGGGTTACGCTGCGCTCGAGCGCCTCGATACGGGCGGCAGCAGCGGGGTCGGCGGGCGCAGTGGCAGCGGTTGCGCCGGCGTCCACCGGAGCGGCCGGCTTCGCCTGACTGAGTTCGTTCACTTTGTCGCTCAACTGCCGGACCAAGCGCTCGAGTTCCGCGATACGCTCGCTATCGGTCTGCGCGAAAACGGGTCCGGCCCACAGAAGAGACTGTGCCAGCGCCAGGCTTACGGCAACGCGCAGGCGCGCGGAAGGTCGCGAGGATGGGGTCAAGATGGTATCTCCAGGTTCGTTGTGACGGCGCTCGCCACGGCGGAGCTCTGTTAGGCTTGTCAGCACCGCGCCAAGGCAGCCTCCGTGCCTTTTATCGGCCCGCCGCTCCGGTGCTTTAGACAATTCCGGGACATTTCCGGGGCCCGCGCGGGCAGCGGAAGATGGCCAGCCACTCCTGCCGCGATGGTGACGGCGCTCAAGGCGCTCGGCCAACTTGAGGCCCTGCCCCTTGGTCGAACCGCCGTGCGTTGCGTTGCGTTGCCTCTGGCACGGGCGCGGGCGCGGCGCAGGCGCAGACCCTATACTTCGAAATCGATGGTCCTTCTGGGCATCTTGGAGTCGCTGCCCCCATGATCTTGACCCGCCGCCAGCGCCTCACGCGCCGAGATCTCTGGTTGGCGCTGTTGCCGTTCCTGCTGCTGGTCGTCGCCAGCTTGGCGTTGGCTGTCGCCTTCGTTCGCCCCGCCCCGCCAAACGAATTAGTGCTCAGCACCGGCAACGGCGAGGGAAGCTATCAGGGCGTCGGTAAAAAGTACCAGGAGATCCTTGCCCGTGACGGGGTGCGCCTCATCCTGCGCCCCTCGGAGGGCTCAGTCGACAACCTCGCCCGGCTCGGCGACCCTGACAGCGGCGTCGCCGTGGGTTTCATCCAGGGCGGCACCGGATTCGCTGCAAACTCCCCCGGACTGGTCTCCCTGGGTGCGCTCTACTACGAGCCGCTCTGGGTGTTCTACCGAGGCGAGGTGCCTCTGCGCGACCCCGGCGCCTTGGGTGGACTACGCATCGGGGTGGGCGCGCAGGGCAGCGGGACCCGCGCCCTGGCGCTCCAGTTGCTTGCACTCACCAACGCGGTGCTTCCACCCACGCGCCTGGTAGACATTGGGGGCGACCCAGCGGCGGACGCGCTGCTACGCGGGGAACTCGACGCCGCAATGTTCATCGCCCCGCCGGAGGCGGAGCTGTTGCAACGCCTAGTTGCCACGCCGGGCGTGCACCTGATGAACCTGGAGCGGGCCGAAGCGCTTTCCCGACGCTTTCCCTACCTCACCCACTTGGTTCTGCCTGCCGGCGTCCTGGATCTCGCGCGCGGCATTCCGCCCGGCGACGTGAACCTCGTCGCTCCGACCGCCAATCTGGTTGCCCGGGCCGACCTTCACCCCGCGCTCGCCTACCTCCTGCTGCGCGCCGCCACCGAGGTGCACGCCGGCCCCGGTTTGCTGGAACACGCGGGGGAGTTTCCCGCCGCACGCGAGGCGGGCTTTCCCCTGGCTCGGGACGCGCGCCGCTACTACCAATCGGGCACCCCGCTGCTGCAACGGTACCTACCGTTTTGGGCAGCGACCTGGGTAGACCGGCTCTGGGTGGTCGCGGTACCGCTGCTCGCCCTGGGGATTCCCGTCCTGCGTGCCATCCCGCCCCTGTATAGCTGGCGCGTGCGCTCACGCATTTACAAGTGGTACGCCAAGCTCAAGGAAGTCGAACTGGAACTCGACGACGGCCCCGCTGAACCGCTGCTCCAGCAGATGCTGATCCGGCTCGATCAGATCGAGCAAGCCGTCAGCCGCGTCCCCACGCCGCCGGCCTACTCGGACCAGCTCTACGGCTTCCGCACCCACATCGAATTGGTTAGGAGCCGGGTGCGCGCCGCGCTGGCGTCGCGCGCCAGCAGCGTCGTGCCCCCAGGGGCAGGCAACTAGGCCGGCGCGGCGCGAAGTGCCAGGAAGAACGCCTGCACTTCCTCCAGTGAGCGCGTTCGCCGCATGGGCGGAAGGCTCTGCCAGATGCGCCGGCCATAGGGCCGTGTCACCAGCCGTGGGTCGCAGATCATCAGAACGCCGCGGTCGCGCTCATCGCGGATCAACCGACCTGCCCCCTGCTTGAGCAGGATGGCAGCTTCCGGGACCTGGATGTCCATGAAGGGTTTGCCGCCTTGCTCGGCGTGGCGCTCCAGCCGGGCAGCGAGCACCGGATCATCGGGTGAGGCGAAGGGCAGGCGGTCGATTACGACCAAGGAGAGGGCTTCGCCACGCACATCCACCCCTTCGAAGAAGGATTGGCTTGCCACGAGTACTGCATTGCCCAGGGCCCGGAACCGAATCAGGAGTTCCCGCCGGGGAGCTTCTTCCTGGAACAGCAGCGGGAAATCCAAACCACGCGCGACCAACTCCCTGCCAACACGCTCGTGGGCGTCGCGCATGGCGCGCAGGCTGGTGAAGAGCAAGAAGGCACGGCCTTGGCTGGCCGTGAGCACCGGCATCACCGCCTCCACAACCGCCGCCCCGAATCCTTCGGTGTTGGGTTCGGGCATCTGCTCCGGCACATAGAGCAGCGCCTGCTTCTCGTACTCAAAGGGACTGGGCCAACTGGCCGTTCGTGCTTCCTCCAGCCCCATTTCGCGCTGGTAGTGAGAGAAATCGCCCCGTACGGCCAGGGTGGCCGAGGTGAAGATCCAGCTCTTCGCGCCCGCACCGAGCTGACGGCGGAAGAGCTCCGCCACCGAGAGCGGGGTGCGGTGCAGCGACAGGCCCCCTGCCTGAAACTCCACCCAGCGCGCGGCACCTTCCTCGTCGGTGGTTCGCCACCGCTTAAGCCGCTCCGCGAGGGCTTGGGCGCGCGCGCGGCAGTTCTCCAACCCGTCACTGCGCTCACTCTGGGATTTGAGGAGCCCTTCGAGGGCGTCGAGTTCCCTCTGGAGGGTAGCAAGGAGCGCCGTGGCCCGGGCGGCGAACTCCACACCACGCTGCGCGCTTCGCGGCTCGCGATCGCCGTCGCGAAGCGCCCGCGCGGCGGCCTCCAGCGCCTGAGCCGCCAGGGGGAGCGGCCGAAAGTCCGCAGCCGCCTGGGCCTCGATGCGCACGTCCCGGGAGAGCTCGACGAGTTGCCCGGTGGAGACCGTCTCGCCAAAGAACAGCCGCGCGGTCGCCGGCAGCTGGTGGGCTTCGTCGAAGATGACCGTATTGCAGTTCGGCAGTAGTTCCGCCACACCTTCGTCGCGCAACCAGAGATCGGCAAAAAACAGATGGTGGTTGACCACCACCAGATCCGCAGCCAGGGCCTGGCGGCGCGCCTCCATGAGAAAGCAACCGCGCAGCTCCGGGCAATCCCCGCCGAGGCAGTTCTCGCGCGTGGAGGTGGCCAAGGCCCAGGCGGGCGCTGCCTCGGGCACCTCGGCCAGCCCGGCCCGGTCACCGTTGCCGCCGCGCGCCGCGTAGGCCTCGATGGCACGCAGGTGCGCGAAGTCCTCGCGTCGCGCGAAGCGGCCATCGGCCAGGTGGCGCTTGAGATGAAACGGACAGACGTAGTTGGCGCGTCCCTTGAGGAGCGCCACGGTCACCGGTCGCGCGACGGCCGCCTTCACGCTAGGAATGTCGCGTTCGAAGAGCTGGTCCTGAAGGGTCTTGGTACCGGTGGACAGGATCACTTTGCCGCCGCTTAGCAGCGCCGGTAGAAGGTAAGCCAGTGTCTTGCCCGTGCCGGTCCCCGCCTCGGCGATCAATGCGGCGCCTTCGGCGATAGCGGCGGCGACGGCCTGCGCCAACTCGCGCTGCTGGGGGCGCAGGCGATAGCCCGGAATGGTCTCGCGCAGCGGCCCCTCAGCGCCCAGCAGATCATCCAGTTCCACGCTAGGGCAAACCCGCAGCCGGCCCCATCAGCCGCGCCGAATCCCCTTGAAGCGCCGAGTCTGCTCGGTGAGAGCAGCCTCTACGGGGAGCCGCTCCATGCTCGACGCGCCGTAGAACCCATGGCAACCGGGACATCGCGACAGCACATACGAAGCGTCCTCGGGCGCCGAAATGGGTCCCCCGTGGCAGAGCACGATCACCTCCGGGCGTACGGCCCGGGCGCTCGCCGCCCATCGATTGACCCGTTCCACCGCTTGGTCGAGGTCGAGGGCGGTTTCCGCGCCGATCGCGCCCCCCGTGGTCAAGCCTAGGTGGCACACGATGATGTCTGCCCCGGCCGAGGTCATGGCCCCTGCCTGCGCCTCGTCGAAGACGTAGGGCGTGGTGAGCAGCCCCATGGCATGGGCACGGCCGACCAGGTCAATCTCGAGCTGGTAGCTCATACCGGTCTCTTCCAGGTTCTGCCGGAGCACGCCGTCGATGAGGCCCACCGTGGGGAAGTTCTGTATTCCTGAAAAGCCCAGGTCGATCAACCGGCCAAGGAAGCTGTCGACGATCAGGAAGGGATCGGTACCGTTGACCCCAGCGATTACGGGCGTGTGCCGCACCACGGGTAGCACCTCGCGTGCCATCTCCAGCACGATCTCGTTGGCATTGCCATAGGCGAGCAACCCGGCCAGCGAACCACGCCCAGCCATGCGGAAGCGCCCGGAGTTGTAGATGACGATGAGATCGATTCCGCCGGCCTCCTCGCACTTCGCGGAGAGTCCGGTGCCTGCTCCTCCGCCGACAATAGGCTCGCCCCTGGCGATCATCCCGCGAAACTTCTCCAACACCTCTTCGCGCGCGAAACGCGGCATCAATCTCTCCTGGTGGAACGGGCCGACCGAGCTTTGCGCCCCTTCCCCCGCCCGTACAGCCGCCGCGCCGCGCGGGGCAAAGCACTATAGCATCGGGCCGGTTGAGCCGTCCACGCAGGGACGCTCACCGTTAGTGCGACCTGGGCGTGCTTGCCCCGCGACCGACGTACCCGTGACCGACCCGCGCGGGGAGCGGCTGCGACTTACCGTTCCCACCGCTCGCCCGCCACCCCAGCCCGCGCAAGCGCCGCTGATTCGCGCAGGGGGCAAAGATTCACCGAGGCGGGACGGGCGAGCCCGAGAGGCGCTCGCGTAGGGCGCGCTGCGCAAAATCCAAAAACGTGCGCGACTTCATGGGCAGGCGCCCGCGCTCAGGGTAGACCAGGTTTACCGGGATGGGGGCGCCGTCGTAGGACTCCAGCACCCGTACGAGCCTCCCCTCAGCAATGGCGCGGGCCACCTGATAGGACAACACCTGTGTGATGCCCAGCCCAGCCTCCACCGCCGCAATAGCTGCATCGGCGGAGTTCACAACCAGCCGGGAGCGCACGGGCACACGCACCGGCCCGCGCTCCCCGGAAAACACCCAGGCCGTGGCGGACACCAAACCGTCGAAACTCACGCAGCAGTGAGCGGCGAGATCCGCCGGTGATCGCGGCAGCCCCCGCCCGGCAAGGTAGCGCGGGCTTGCGCAGGTCACGCGCCGGATCGCGCCCACCGCGATGGCTACCAGGGCGCTATCGGGCAGCGCTCCGATGCGCAGTGCGATGTCGACGTGCTCCTCCTGCAGGTTTACCCAGCGATCGCCAAGCTGCAGGCGGATATCCACTGCCGGCTGCAATTCCAGATAGCTCGCGACGACCGAGGCCACGTGCAGGCGCCCGAACACCCGCGGCGCAGCGACCACCAATTCCCCCCGGGCCTGGAGATAGGCCCCCACCGCGGCGCGTTCCGCCTCCTCAACGTGTTCCAGGATGCTGCGCGCACTGACCAAGTAGTCCCGGCCGGAGTCCGTAAGCGCCAGGCGGCGCGACGAGCGCTGAAGGAGCCGTGTCCCCAGATGCCCCTCCAGTTCGGAGAGTTTGCGACTCACGGTCGCGAGTGGCATGTCCAGGCGGCGCGCCGCCCCAGAAAGACTCCCGGCCTCAAGGATGGTAACGAACACGGCCATGGCTTCCAGACGATCCACTTATCTTCCATTTTATGGAATATTCATTCTTATTATTACCACTAGTTCCATTTATCGCAAATCTCTAGACTCGTCTTCACCGGAGTGCCCTGGCAATGCAGCCCAAGGAGAAACCTCATGCCCCGCATCCCCCCACCCGCCCAGATCAACGACGCCCCCGCTGCCCGCCATGACCTTCTCGAGTCCGTCAAAAAGCACCTGGGCACAGTCCCCAACCGCGTCCGGCTGGTCTCCACCAGCCCGGCCGCTTTGCAGGGCCGTCTGTGCCTGTCGCAGGCCCCAGCCGAGGGAGCGCTGCCCGCGGCGAGGTGCAAGTCGATCGCCCTGGCCATAGCCCGGGTCAATGGTTGCGACTACTGCCTCTCGGCGCACCTATCTCGGGCGCAACTTGGCCCAGCTGAGCGACGCGCAGACGGGGGGCAAACCGCAGGAGCGGCTCGCTGGACGCCAAGGCGCGCGTGGCCGACAGCTTCCCCGTCAAGGTGGCAATGCAACGGGGGCAGGTCGACGGCCAAGATGGGACGCCCTGCTGGGCGCGGGCTATACCCACGCCCAAGCCGGAGGAATCGTGGTGCACGTGGCCCTGAACACCTGGACCGGTTGCGTCAATCGGGCGGGCGCAACGGAGATCGACTGCCCGCCCGTCCATGCCAGAGCCGCCTCGGACGAGCGGGCACGACCGGCCACTCCCCGAGCACGCCTCCACAACCACCGGACAAAAGGACAAGCAATGGAACTCGAGGACAGCTTCACGAGCGACGTCGCCTTCACCCCCGCCGTTAAGGAACTGCAGCGTCGGCGCGGTTCACGCAGCGCCTATGCCCAGCGGGAGCGCGCAGGTGCCTGGGCGCAGGACATCACGCCCGCGTTGCAAGCAGAGCTCCAAGCGCAGGTGAGCGTATTCCTCGCCACCGCCAGCGCCCAAGGGCAACCCTACATCCAACACCGAGGGGGCCCCGCAGGCTTCCTCCAGGTGCTCGACGTGCGGACCATCGCCTTTGCGGAATTCCCCGGTAACCGCCAGTACATCACCCAAGGAAACCTGGCCGAGAATGCGCAAGCGCAGTTGTTCTTGATGGATTATGCGAGGCGGCGACGGATCAAAATCTGGGGCAGCGCCCGGGTCGTGGAGGACGACGTAGGCTTGCTTGCCCGGGTGCTGCCCCCGGGCCACCGGACAGCAGCGGCGCAGATAATCGTCTTCACCGTGCACGCCTGGGATGCGAACTGCCCGAAGCACATCCCACAGCGCTGGGAAGCCGCCGATGTCGAGGCGGCCCTGGCGGTGCGCGACGAGCGCATCCCGGGATTGGAGGCCCGACTGCGAGAGCTGCGCGATCAGGCCTCGCCCTGATCGTTCGCGCACGGGCCCCCTGCGGGGCGCGGAGACGCGCGCCCTTACTTGAACAGGACCCAGGCCTTCTGCACGGTCATAGACACACCCCAGGCCAGGGGAATCCCCACCGCGAGCCAGGCGGCGGCGGCGACCGCAGGGCTGCTCGAGGCCGTGGCGCCGCTACCAACCGGTGCAGTGGCGGCCTGCACAACGGGTCCGATGGCGTCGTGCGCACCCCGCCGCTCCTCAAGTAATTGCGCCTCGGTCATGAAGTGCTCGTCACGCACCGGCCGGATGAGCATGTTACAAATGTAGCCACCGACCAATAGCGCCGCCAGGATGTACATGGTCTTGTCGTACGCCGCCGCGGGGGCGACGCCATTTTTCAGCTGGTAGTCGCGCAGGTAATTCACGATGACCGGCCCGAAGATACCCGCCGCGGACCAAGCGGTCAGCAGCCGACCATGGATAGCACCGACCATCTGGGTGCCGAACATATCGGCGAGATAGGCAGGCACCGTGGCGAATCCTCCCCCGTACATGGACAAGATCACACAGAAGGCCCCGACGAAGAGCGCGATATGGCCGGCATGACCGGACCAGGGCACGGAAATGTAGAGCAGGGCCCCGACCACGAAGAAGCAGTAGTAGGTGAAACGCCGGCCCAGGCGGTCGGAGAGCGAGGCCCAAAAGAAGCGTCCAGCGATATTGAACAGACTCAGCAGTCCGGTGAAGCCGGCAGCGATGGCGGCCACCTGGCTCTTCTGGACGGAGTTGAGATCGGAGAATTTCACATCAACGCCGATCAGGCCGCCAGCAAAGACCTCTTGCAGCATGGGGCTTGCCATTCCAATAACCCCAATCCCAGCGGTCACGTTCAGGCAGAGAACCCCCCAGATAAGCCAGAACTGCGGCGTCAGCCAAGCCACATCCAGGTGGACGTGGCGCTGGGTGATCATCCGGTTCTCGCTGGCCTGCGGCGGTGCCCATCCCGCGGGCCTCCAGCCCACCGCGGGGACGCGGTAGCCCAGTGCGCCGCCCATCATGAAAACGAAGTACACCACCGCCAGCGTGAGAAACGTCTGCCAGACCCCCACCGAGGTGGGCGTGGCATAGAATTTCATCAAGCGGTCTGCCAACGGCGCACCAATCATGGCACCACCACCGAAGCCCATGATGGCCATACCCGTGGCCATGCCTCGCCGATCCGGAAACCATTTGATGAGCGTGGACACGGGCGAGATGTATCCCAGGCCCAACCCGATCCCGCCAATGATCCCGGAACCGATCCACATCAATAGGATCTGGTGGGAATAAACCCCTAGCGCCGAGATCACCAACCCGCCGCACCAGCACAGGGCGGAGACCACGCCGGCCTTGCGCGGACCTGCGTGTTCGAGCCAGCCCCCCCAAAGCGCAGCCGAACCGCCGAGGAACACAAAGAAGAGCGTATACATCCAGCCGAGCGTGCTTACCTTCCAGTCGCAGGAGGTACTAAGCAGCGTGTCGATGAAGCTCATGTCCGGGAGGCAAGCGAGCGCTGCCTTCACTCCCACCGCACGCGACAGCGGCAGCCAGAACACACTAAAACCATAGGCCATTCCGATGCACAGGTGGATCGCCAGTGCCGCCGGTGGCACGAGCCAGCGGTTGAAGCCCGGCCCGGCAATCGTTCGTTCCTTATCAAAAAAACCCGCGCGCCCTTCACCTGCATCAGTTGCCTGACTCATGACCCCTCCCGGACTGCTCTCGAAGCCCACAATTTTTTGAAATGATGCGGCAGCACCTTTTCCCGGGCTGTCCGCCGTGACTTCCGCTGATTCTCTGGGTCGGATTGGGAACCGGCGGCGCGTCCCAGCGCCCGCCGCGCGCGCTTAGCCGGCCACGCCCAATCGCCCGACGGCCAAGCGTGTCAATTCGTCCATGCCTTCGCCGCCAGCGGCCAGATGCGCCTCGATTTGGCGGCGCATACGCGGTTCCCAGAATCGGCGCAAGTGCCCCTCCACCCCAGCGATCGCCTCGTCGCGGTCCGGTTCGGCCTGATAGAAGCGGGCAATGTCGTTGGCCATGCGCACCAAGCGTTCAGCTTCCATGCGCGCCACTCCCGCTCGCCTGCGCGCGAAGCGGACGGTAAACCTCAGTCATTGGTAACCTCCTGCGGCCTGCCCAACAGTTCCACCTGACGCTGGGTAAAGCGGCGGAAACGGGCCTGCCATTGGGAAGGCTGGGTGACGGGTTCCACCTGTACGGCAGTCACTTTGTACTCGGGACAATTCGTTGCCCAGTCGGAGTTGTCGGTGGTGATCACGTTGGCTCCGGAACCCGGGAAATGAAAGGTGGTATAGACCACCCCCGGCTGCATGCGCTCAGTCACCAGCGCACGCAAGACGGTCTCGCCCGCGCGCGAGCGCACGCCCACCCACTCGCCGTCGCGCACGCCGCGCAGCAGGGCGTCGCTGGGATGGATCTCCAGGCGATCCTCCTCGTGCCAGACGTTGTTGGCCGTGCGGCGCGTCTGGGCCCCCACGTTGTACTGGCTCAGAATACGGCCCGTGGTCAGGATCAGCGGGTACTTGCGCGAGGTGCGCTCCTCCGTCGGCACGTACTCGGTCACCAGGAAGCGCCCCTTGCCCCGGACGAACTCCTCCACGTGCATGGTGCGCGTGCCCTCGGGGGCCTCGGCATTACAGGGCCACTGGATACTGCCCAACTCATCGAGCCGGGGATAGCTGACCCCGGCAAAGGTGGGCGTGAGACGGGCGATCTCGTCCATTATTTCCGAGGGGTGGGTATAGCCCATGGGATAGCCCAGCGCCTCGGCCAGCATGGCGGTGATCTCCCAGTCCTCTTTGCCCGCTGCGGGCGGCATGACCTTCCGCACCCGCGAGATCCGCCGCTCGGCGTTGGTGAAAGTCCCGTTCTTCTCCAGGAAGGAGGATCCGGGCAGGAAGACGTGGGCATACTTGGCCGTCTCGTTCAAAAATAGATCCTGCACCACCACGCACTCCATCGCCTCCAGGGCGGCGGTCACGTGCTGGGTGTCCGGATCGGATTGGGCGATGTCCTCGCCCTCGATGTAGATGCCACGGAAGCTGCCATCGAGCGCCGCGTCGAGCATGTTGGGGATACGCAGCCCTGGTTCGGGATCCAGGCGCACGCCCCACTGTTGCTCGAAATGCGTGCGCGTGGTGCTGTCGGAGACGTGGCGATAGCCGGGGAGCTCGTGGGGGAAGGAGCCCATATCGCAGGCGCCTTGCACGTTGTTCTGACCGCGCAGCGGATTGACACCCACGCCCGCGCGACCGATGTTCCCGGTCAACATGGCCAGATTGGCAATCCCCATCACCATGGTCGATCCCTGGCTGTGCTCGGTCACGCCAAGCCCGTAGTAGATCGCCGCATTGCCGCCCGTGGCGTACAGCCGCGCCGCTCCGCGGACGAGCGCGGCCGACACGCCCGTCTGGGTCTCAAGTTCCTCGGGGCTGTGCCGGGACTGCTCGATGAAGGCCTTCCAGTTGGCGAAGTCGCGTTGCTCGCAGCGCTCGGCCACGAAGTCGCGGCCGTAAAGTCCCTCGGTCAAAATCACATGCGCTATTGCATTAACCAGGGCGACGTTGGTACCCGGGCGCAACTTGAGGTGGAAATCCGCCCGCACGTGCGGGCTACGCACCAGATCGATGGTGCGCGGATCCACGACGATGAGACGAGCCCCCTCGCGCAAACGCCGCTTCATACGAGAAGCAAATACCGGGTGGCCATCGGTCGGGTTCGCCCCGATCACCATGATTACGTCCGAGTCGTCCACGGAGTCGAAGTCCTGAGTTCCCGCCGACTCACCGAGGGTAGCCTTCAGTCCGAAGCCCGTGGGCGAGTGGCATACGCGCGCACAAGTGTCCACGTTGTTGTTGCCCAGCGCCGCGCGCACCAGCTTCTGGACCAGGTAAGTCTCCTCGTTGGTGCAGCGCGAGGAAGTGATGCCACCCACAGAGCCCCGCCCGTGTGCCGCTTGAATGGCCTTGAATCGCGAGGCGGCGAAGCCCACAGCCTCCTCCCAACTGACTTGACGCCAGGGGTCGCTGATACGATCCCGGATCATGGGGGTGGTGATACGGTCGGGGTGGGTGGCATAGCCAAAGGCAAAGCGGCCCTTCACGCAGGAATGACCATGGTTGGCATGACCATCCTTATCGGGGACCATGCGTACCAGTTCGCTACCCTTCATCTCCGCCCGGAAGGAACAGCCCACACCGCAATAGGCACAGGTGGTAACGACGCTGCGCTCGGCCTGTCCCTTGCTGATGACTGCTTTCTCCATCAGGGTGGCCGTGGGACAGGCCTGGACGCAGGCCCCGCAACTCACGCACTCGGACGCCAGAAAGCTCTCCGACTGCCCAGCGGACACCATCGAGGCGAAGCCGCGGCCGTCGATGGTGAGCGCGAAGGTGCCCTGAACCTCCTCGCAGGCCCGCACGCAGCGCGAGCAGACGATGCACTTGGCGGGATCGAAGCTAAAATAAGGATTCGACTCGTCCTTCCGTGCCGCCAGGTGATTGGCGCCCTGATAGCCGTAGCGCACCTCCCGCAGGCCGACCACGCCGGCCATGTCCTGGAGTTCGCAGTTACCGTTAGCCGAGCAGGTGAGGCAATCGAGCGGGTGGTCGGAGATGTAGAGTTCCATCACCCCCCGGCGCAGTTCCCCCAATTTGGCGCTCTGCGTGCGCACCACCATTCCCGCGGCCACGGGCGTCGTACAGGAGGCGGGGTAACCCCGCCGCCCCTCGATCTCCACCAAGCATAGGCGACAGGAGCCGAAGGGCTCCAGGCTGTCCGTGGCGCAGAGCCTGGGCACCGGTACGCCGGCCAGCGAGGCCGCGTGCATCACCGAGGTCCCCTCGGGGACATTGACGGCGATGCCGTCGATCTCCAGGCGCACGCTACTGCCGGAAGACTTCGGCGGCGTGCCCCGATCAATGGGTCGAAACACGGTAGTCATGGTAGTTCTCCTGGTAGTTATGCCTCAAGCGGCCACGGCATGGCCGTTGGGGGTGAGTCCGAAGTCTTCCGGGAAGTGTCGCAGCGCGCTCAGGACCGGGAAGGGTGTCATCCCGCCCAGGGCGCATAGTGAACCCTGCAGCATGGTTTCGCACAGGTCGCGAAGCAGTTCCACGTGGTCCCCACGCTCACGGCCAGCGATGATGCTGTCGATGGTCTCCACGCCGCGCGTTGAACCAATCCGGCAGGGGGTGCACTTGCCGCAGGACTCGATAGCGCAGAACTCCATGGCATAACGCGCCATCTGCGCCATGTCCACCGTGTCGTCGAACACCACGATCCCGCCGTGCCCCACCATGGCGCCTAGGGCGGCGAAAGCCTCGTAATCGATGGGTGTATCGAACTGTGATTCCGGCAAGTAGGCACCCAGCGGCCCACCCACCTGCACTGCGCGGATCGGACGGCCGCTGGCCGACCCTCCGCCATAGTCGTAGAGCAACTCACGCAGCGTGACCCCGAAGGCCTTCTCCACGAGGCCGCCGTGGCGGATGTTTCCGGCGAGTTGCAGGGGTAGCGTGCCCCGCGAGCGGCCCATTCCGAAGTCCCGGTACCAGGCAGCGCCGCGCTCGAAGATCAGGGCGAGCGAGGCGAAGGTGATGACGTTGTTAACCACCGTGGGTTTCCCGAACAAGCCCGAGATCGCCGGCACAGGCGGCTTGAAGCGCACGGTCCCGCGCTTTCCTTCCAGGCTCTCCAGCAGCGAGGTCTCTTCGCCACAGATGTAGGCGCCCGCCCCACGGCGCAGATGGAGTTCGAAACGCCGTCCGGAACCCAGGACGTCGGGCCCCAAGGCCCCGCGTTCGCGAGCCGTCTCCATGGCTGCGAGTAACGTCCGCTCCGCGTGGGGATACTCCGAGCGCAGGTAGATGTAGCCCTCGGTGGCGCCGGTGGAAACCCCTGCGATCGCCATCCCCTCGATGAGCACGAAGGGGTCGCCCTCCAGGGTCATGCGATCGGAGAAGGTCCCCGAGTCACCCTCGTCGGCATTGCAGACCACGTACTTCTGCGAGGCCGGCGTGTCCAAAACGGTCTTCCACTTAATGCCTGTGGGAAACGCCGCACCGCCCCTGCCCCGCAGCCCTGAATCGGTCACCGTGCCCACGGCCTCGGCCGGCGTCATCTCCAGGGCGCGGCGCAGGCCGGCCCAGCCCCCATGGTCGGCGTAGTCGTCATAGGAGAGCGGATCGATCACGCCGACGCGAGCAAAGCACAGGCGCTCCTGCCCGGCAAGGTAGGGGTGCTGCTCCACAAGGCCGAGGCCAAGCCGGTGTGCACCGCCACGCAGGAATCCCGCATCGAATAGACTCGCCACGTCCGCCACAGCCACCGGACCGTAGCCCTGGCGCCCGGTCGGGGTCTGCACCTCGATCAGCGGTTCGAGCCAGGTCAGGCCGCGCGACCCATTGCGCACCACGTCGACGGCCTCTCCCCTGCGCGCGGCGTCGGCCCGTAACGCTTCCAACACCGAGTCGGCACCCACTGCCAGGGCCGAGGAATCCCCGGGTACAAAAATTCTGGTGCTCACGAAGCCTCCAACGAGTCGAGCAGTGCATCCAGGGCGCGGGCATCGAGGCGCCCATGGGGTTTGCCATCGAGCATCAAGGCTGGGGCAACGGCGCACTGTCCGAGGCAGTAGACAGCCTCCAGCGTGACGCGGCCATCGGCCGTCGTCCCGTGAAAGTCCACGCCCAGACGCTCCTGCAGGCGCGCCGCCAGATCGCGGGCGCCAAGGGCCTGACAGGCCTCGGCACGGCACAGTTGCAACACGTGCCTCCCGGGCGGAACGGTGCGAAAGTGGTGATAGAAACTCACGACCCCGTGCACCTCTGCACGCGAGAGGTTCAGCCGACCTGCGATCAGCGGGACACTGGCAGGCGGCACGTAGCCCAGTTGATCCTGCACCGCGTGCAGGATGGGCAATAGGGCGCCAGGCAGGTTTGCCAGGCGATCCAGCGCGCTCTCCACGCTGCGCCGCTCAGGCGCGGCCAGTTCGGCGTGGGGTAGCGGCGGGGGGGCAGTCATCGACACGGCTGTACGGGCTCCAGAGTGATCGAGCCACCCGGTGATGGGCAGCGTTCTATTATGCAAAATCTTGCCTATGGGAAGCGCGATGCTATTAAACGTGGCACAGTACCAACTGCTGCCTACGCTCTCAATATGCAAATTGATGCATATGGAACATGTGACCATCAAGCCGGCTTGGGTACTCGAAAACAAAGCCGGCGACCGCGCGGGGCCGGAACTGTTTGCTTTGCTCAATGCCGTGCTGGAATCCGGCAAGCTGACCAACGCCGCCCTGCAGTTGGGCGTGTCCTACCGGCACGCCTGGAACAGTGTGGCGCGTTGGAATGTTTTTTTTGGGGCACCCTTGGTTCGCCTCGAGCGCGGCAAGGGCGCGTTCCTGACCCCACTGGCCGAGCGACTGCTTTGGGCAGAGCAGCGCGTACGCGCCCGCCTGGGCCCCCAGTTGGAGTCCCTGGCCTCGGAGCTAAATCTCGAAATCAACCGTCTGCTGGCGCGCGAAGGCACCACCATCCGCGTCCACGCCAGCCACGGCTTCGCCGTCGCCCGTCTGCCGGACCTGCTGCGCGACCACCCGCAGATCCAAATCGACCTACGCTACCTGGGTAGTGTGGAATCCCTGGCATCGCTGGCCCGGGGCGCTTGCGATCTGGCCGGCTTCCACGTGGCCGAGGGTGAACTCGGGCGCGAGGCGCTAGAGCGCTACCGGCGCTGGTTGAACCCGGCAGCGCAGCGACTGGTCCACCTCGTGACGCGCACGCAGGGTTTGTTCCTCGCCCGCGGCAACCCCAAGGCCATTTCGGGGCTGGAGGATCTGCGCCGACCCAACGTGGTCTTCATTAACCGCCAAAATGGCGCCGGCACCCGGCTGCTTTTTGACCAGTTGCTCGCACGCCAGGGGATTTCCCCCCAGGACGTGGTCGGCTACCAGACCGAGGAGTTCACGCATGCCGCGGTAGCCGCCTATGTCGCCAGTGGCACGGCCGACGTGGGCTTCGGCGTGGAGCCCGCAGCGCGCCAGTTTCAACTGGACTTCCTGCCACTGGCCCGCGAGCGCTACCTCCTATTATGTCAGTTGACCACCCTGGAGCGGCCCGAGCTGACACAACTGCTGCACCTGCTGCGTAGCCCACAGTTCCAGAAGATCGTCGCTTCACTCCCGGGCTACAGTGCCCCACAGGCAGGCGCTGTGGTGCGCCTAGAGCAGGCGTTTCCCGAACTGCTAGACCCGCGGCGGCCACCCCCCGCCTGAACGGCGCTTGCGGCCCCCGCCCGAATCCCTTGACCAGCAGGTCAAGCCGGGTGCCGCCCGTGGGCAGAAATCACACTTTTTTAATCCCTAGTTCCCTTTGGTCATGTTGATGTAATGCGCCGCCGCTAAGCTTCGCCTCGTGGTCGCCCTGTGAACTTTGCGCCGAATGTTGCACCAGTGTTTCATGGGTACGCGACAAGCAGAGTTGTCGGACATGCAACGGCCATGCCCGCCTGAGTGCAAATACATGGGCCGGGCGGTCGATTTAAAGGGTCGGCGCGGGACCACAGCTGGCATCGCCGCACGGGCAGCGCTGCCGAAAATGTCAACTGCTCTGGGGAAGAATGTTAATGCCAACGAAGTGTAAATCCGCTTCTAGCAGTAGACCCTGCCCCAGCAGGCCTGCAACTTGCGTTTTCGTCAAACAGATCCCATCCTACGGCGGTGATTGATGATCAAGAGCCTCACAGCAACCCTCGGTCTCCTCCTGGCGCCGCTCGCGCTCGGTGGTCTGCGCGCCCTCGCACCGGCGACTTCGCGAACCCGGAGCGACTCGGTCCAGCGCCACATGCCGGCAGGCCGACCCAGCGCTGCCCGCGTGGCCGCAACCGGGCCCTGGGCAGGCGTGCCGGGAAGCGGGGTCGACCGAATGCATGACACGCGAGGCCGCGACGGCAGCCGTGCGGGCGAGCATTTTGGCAAGCGCGTGCTAATCGTCCAAACCGTGGCTAAACGTTACCGCGAACCCCTGTTCGATCTCATGCACTCCGAACTGGCCCGCCAGGGTGTCAAGTTGGAGGTGGCCTACAGCGATCCGAGTCCGTTAGAGGCGCTGCGCGGCGACAACACCGACCTGCGCGTCGACTACGGCCGCAAGCTACCGGCGCGCTGGCTGTTGGGTGGACGCATGCTCTACCAACCCATCGGCGGACTCGCCTTGCGCGCGGATCTGGTTATTGTCGAGCAGGCTAATAAATATGTGATGAACCTGCCCCTGATTTTGTTGGCGCGCCTAGGGATTAAGCGGGTCGCCTACTGGGGTCACGGTCGGGATCGTAAAGCGGACGCGCGCGCCCCGTCCGAGCGCATCAAGCGGCGGCTGGCCGGCTGGAGCCAATGGTGGTTCCCCTACACTGACGGCTGTGCGCGCGAACTGGCCTCCGCCGGCGTGGCGCCCTCGCGCATGACCGTCCTGCATAACAGCGTGGACACCCGCGCCTTCGCCCGCGAGATCGCCGGACTGAGTAGCGATGAGATGGCCCAGTTCCGGGCCGCTCACGGATTGCGCGAGGCGGATCGTGTCGCCGTATTCTGCGGCAGTCTCTACCGATCCAAAGCCCTGGGATTGCTGCTCCTGGCGGGCCAACTCATTGCCGAACGCCACCCTGGGTTCCGGTTGCTGATCCTGGGCGATGGGCCCGACCGGGTGCTGCTTGAGGAAGCCACGCGCAGCACCGCTTGGTTGCGCTACCTGGGACCCACCTTCGGGCGAGAAAAGGCCCTGGCCTTTGCCGCCAGCGAATTTGTGCTAAACCCTGGCGCGGTAGGACTTGCCCTGCTTGACGCCTTCGCCGCCGGGCGAACCTTTATTAGCGCAGAGCACAAGGACCACGGCCCGGAAGTGGACTACCTTCGCCACGGCGCCAACGGCCTCCTGCTCGAAGCAAGCGCTCCGGCCTTCGCCCAGGGCGTCAGTGACCTGCTGGATCAGCCGGCCCGACTGGCCGCCATGAGCATGGCGGCTCGCGGCGATGCGGAGACCTTCTCCGTCGAGGCCATGGCCCGGCGCTTCTCCGAAGGCATTCTGGCCTGTCTGGCCAACAAGTAAGTGCGGCCGGATCTGCCTAGCGGGCTTGAGCTAGGGACCGAGCGCTAATCGGGCACGCATCCCGGGGTCCTGTCGGTAGAAGGCCACGAGCTGCGTGTAAACCTCGGGGTAGTTCCCCGATAGCCGCTGCGGATCTTCAAAGAACACCTCGCTGGCCACCGCGAAAAACTCCGCCGGGCTTTCCGCAGCGTAGTCATCAAGCGCGACGTATTCATCCGCATCCACCCGCCTACAGAGGTCCTCGTAGGCGGCCAGAAAGGCGCCGGACCACCGCGCCCGGCTCATCTCTCGGTGCAGCCGCGGAAAACCGTTGGGCCCGCCATTGGCCATATCGATCTGATGGGCAAATTCGTGGATGACGAGATTGCCCGAGGCCCCTACACCCTGCTCCAGATCCTCAACCGAGAGCAGCACCGGCCCGCGCTGCCAAGCCTCGCCGATACGCAACTCCTCGCTCTCGTGCACTACCCCGAACTCATCGGCCACCTGACGCTTCGGGACGAAGGCGCTCGGGTAGAAAATGATCTCCCGAAAACCCCGGTAGTAGTCGAGATCCAGGTTCAGGATGAGGATGCAGGCCTGGGTCGCAACGCTCCAGCAAAGGGCTTCACTGGGCGCAGCCCCGGACACAGTGGAAAAGTGCTTGTCCTGAAGAAACAGTGTCGCAGCCTCGCGAAGGCGGCGTCGCTCGTCCGGGTCGAGCACGGCCACGAAGCCCCATTGCAGCGCCTGGGCCTCCCAGGCGGCCACGGGCAGCGCACTTCGCGCCAGGATGCGCCGACGCCGCCAGCGCGCAAAGGCGTGGAACACCACCGTGCCCTGGGTCAGCCGCCCTCGCCCTGCGGGGAGAGGATGCCGACAGGATCCGCGGGGGATTCGGGTGGCGCTTCGGCCGGGTACTCCAGGCTGCGGATACTACCGGGCTGCTCCAACTCCACGCGCTCGATCTCGGCAAAACGCCGGCTGATCTGATCACTGGTGATGCGCACGTTCTGTGCATCCTCGTGCGCTTGCCGGATATGGTCGGAGAGCTTCCGCATGCGCTCATCGAATCGTCCGAACTCGCGCCCAAGCTTCGAGAGTTCCTCCTGAATCACGTGCACCTGACGGCGCGTCTCCACGTCCTTGAGCACCGCGCGCGCGGTGTTGAGCACGGCCATGAGCGTGGTGGGGGAGACGATCCACACACGCTTTTGCATCGCATACTCCACCACCTCGGCATGGTAGGCGTGGATCTCAGCAAAGACAGCCTCGGCCGGCACGAAGAGAATGGCACCGCTAGCGGTTTCCCCGGCGATCAGGTAGCGACTCGCGATGTCGTCCACATGGCGCCGCAGGTCCGCACGAAAGAGTTTCTGCGCCTGGGCGCGTTCCCCCTCGGCCCGCCCTACCTCAAACATCCGGTGATAGTTCTCCAGCGGAAACTTCGAGTCCACCGGTACCGCGCCCGTGGGCTCCGGCAGGTGCAGCAGGCAATCCACCCGGGACTGGTTGCTCAAGGTGTGCTGGAAGGAATAGGCGTTCGGTGGCAGGAGATTGCGCACCAGCGCTTCGAGTTGTACCTCGCCGAAGGCGCCCCGGGCCCGCTTGTCACCCAAGAGTTCCTGCAAACTGACCACGTTGGTGGCTAGGCCTTCGATCTTCTTCTGCGCTTCATCGATGGTGGCCAAGCGGGCCATCACATTGGCGAAGGTCTCATTGGTTCGTTCGAAGCCGGTGTCCAGGCGCTCCGCCACTTTGCCGCCGATCTCGCCGAGTCGGCCCTCGACCGTGCGTGTGAGGCCCTCCACGGAGCCCGCTAGCAGGGTGGAAGCGCTCGCCAGGGTGTTACGGATCAGTTCCTGATCTGCGCGCCCCTGCTCGGCGATGCGCTCGAGCACCCGCGAAAGCAGTTCGGATTTAAGGCTTTCCTGACGGGTCTGCACCTCGGCGGATAGGGCAGCGATCTTCTGGGACATCGCTTCGCGGTTGGCCGAGAGTTCCTCGCCCTGGGTGAGTTGGAGCGCCAGCAGGGCCTCCCGGCTTTGCCGCAGCTCTTGGGAGACGGCTGCGCGCAGGCGCTCGGCCACCTCGTCCTGCCGCCCACCGAGTCGGTCCGCCAGTTTGGTCAGGCCCTCGGAGAGGTCCTTCAGCATGCCCCGGTGCTTCTCTTCCAGGGCCTGGGTCAGATTCGCCTCGAGGACCTGCTGGGCGCGGCCCAGCGCCCCCATACGCAGCAGGGCCGCCACGAGGGCGGCGGCAGCCAGGGCGAGGAAAATCGCTCCGACCAGAGAGAGCGTGGCACCATCCATGGCCGGATTATACGACGCGCCCGCGCCCGGGGTTCAGGCTAGGGAGGCGCTCAGTTTGCGCTCGTCGCGCTTGCGCTCGTTTTCCTTAAGGAAACGCTTGCGCAGGCGGATGGATTTCGGCGTCACCTCCACCAGTTCGTCGTCACCGATGAATTCCACGGCCGACTCCAAGCTGTGCTGGATAGGCGGGGTCAGAACGACGTTCTCGTCCTTGCCGGCGGAGCGAATGTTGGTGAGTTGCTTGGTTTTGATGGGGTTGACCACCAGATCGTTGTCACGGGCATGCAAGCCGATAATCATGCCCTCGTACACGGGGTCCCCTGGGCTGACGAACATCCGCCCACGCGGCTCGAGCTTGAACAACGCGTAGGGAACGACGCCCCCGTCCTCGGCCGAGATCAGCACGCCGTTGCGCCGTTCGGGCATATCCGCCTTGATCGGGCCGTACTCGTCGAACACGTGACTCATCATCCCCGTTCCGCGCGTGAGGTTGAGCATCTCCGTCTGGAAGCCGATCAATCCACGGGCGGGGATACGATATTCCAGACGCACCCGTCCCTTGGCATCGGGGACCATGTCCTGCAACTCACCCCGCCGCATGCCCAAGGCTTCCATGACGCCGCCCTGGTGGGCCTCGTCGACCTCCAGGGTCAAGGCCTCGTAAGGCTCCATGCGCTGGCCGTCGATCTCGCGCAGCAGCACTCGCGGGCGCGAGACCGCCAGTTCGTAGCCCTCGCGCCGCATGTTCTCGATCAGGATGGTCAGGTGCAATTCGCCCCGACCCGAGACGCGGAACACGTCCGCATCCTCCGTGTCCTCCACGCGCAAGGCGACATTGGAGAGCAGTTCCCGCTGCAGGCGCTCGCGCACTTGGCGACTGGTGACGAACTTGCCCTCGCGCCCGGCCAGGGGCGACGTATTCACCTGAAAATTCATGGTCAGCGTCGGTTCGTCCACAGCCAGCAGCGGCAGGGGATCCGGGTGCAGCGGATCGGTCAGCGTGCAGCCGATGGTCAGCTCTTCGATACCCTGGAGCAGGACGATGTCCCCGGCCTTGGCCTCGGGTAATTGAACCCGTGACAAACCGCGAAAGCCCAGAAGGTGCGTGACCTTGGCCTTCCGTGGAGCCGCCTCACCGGTGAAGATCAGCACCTCCTGCCCGGGCTTCACCCGCCCACGGCTGATACGGCCAATGCCGATGCGTCCGACGAAAGTGGAGTAGTCCAGTGCGCTGATCTGGAACTGAAGGCCGCCGTCCGGATTACCCGTGGGCGCCGGCACATACTTGAGAATGGCGTCGAAGAGCGGCCGCAGGTCGTCCCCCGGTACCGCCGGGTCCATAGTGGCGAACCCCTGTAGCGCGGAGGCATAGACCACGGTGAAGTCCAGTTGGTCCTCGGTGGCGCCCAGTTTGTCGAAGAGGTCGAAGGTCTGGTTCAACACCCAGTCGGGACGGGCCCCTGGCCGGTCGATCTTGTTCACTACGACGATGGGGCGAAGGCCACGCGCCAGTGCCTTGCGCGTCACGAAGCGAGTCTGGGCCATGGGCCCCTCCACGGCGTCGACCAGCACGAGCACGCCGTCGACCATAGACAGCGCGCGCTCCACCTCGCCGCCGAAGTCCCGGTGGCCGGGCGTATCCACGATGTTGATATGGACGCCTTCGTAGCTCACGGCGGTGTTCTTCGCCAGAATGGTGATGCCGCGCTCCTTTTCCAGGTCACTACTGTCCATGACCCGTTCATCGAGGTGCTGGTGGGCGGCGAACACCCCCGACTGACGCAGGAGCTTGTCCACTAAGGTGGTTTTGCCATGGTCGACGTGGGCGATGATGGCAATGTTTCGGACATCGGATCGGATCGGGGTGTTCACGCGGGCCTCGTTGCAAGGAGCAAAACCGGCTGAGTATACAGGAGTTCGCTGCAGCGCGACATACCGCCCCGCCACAAGCAGCAGTTCTCAATGTGACGGTTAGGTGGTCGGGGGGCTGGCGCTAAAAGGAGGGGGCCTCAGTTCCGAGTCTGCCGCAGTTCGCGGGCATCGGATGCCGGGGGTTAGACCCCGATGCGCTTGGGCGCTGGCATTGTGGCGCAGGTGCTCGTGGCCATTGCGGCCACGACTGGCGAGGCTCAATGTGGGGTCGCAGTCAAAAAGCGCAATCCACCGGCGGTTTGGTCATGCGCTCAGCCACCGCGAAGGGGGCGGGGAGGTGGCGCAGTGGGGTGCGCGGCCCGCCAGCGTGAGGTGCGGGCGGCGAGTCTGATCGTGGGGGCGTGGCGCATTACAGCGCGGTCAGTTGGCCGAACGGTAGCGCTCCGGGTCCAGGGCTACGCTGAGCATCTGCTGCGCGAGCGAGGTGATGCCGGCTACCATCCGGTTCATAGGTCGGGCTCGATAGGGTGTGGGTTGCACAGGAACTTCCCACGCTACCAGAGGAGTTCCGACCTTCCTCTCGCCCACCGCGTCGCGCACTTCGGCAGGGACCGATCCTTCAGACGCCCTCGCCGTTACCGGGTCAATCGGCCCCGCTGAACCTCAACGGTTGCCGGACGTAACACGCTGAGCCCGACGCGCGGGCGAGCGCGGCGGCGTGCGTGAAGCGAGCGCACGAGTGCCATGACTATTCCGCCCCGGCCAACCCGCCAGCCGGCGATCTTCCAGGGTAGAGCGGGCCGCCGCGCGAGGTAGGCGGGTTGCGGCCATTGGGGGGCAGGGAACAAACTCAGGGCACCTGACATGGGCAACAAATTTCATGCAACGTCAGGGGCCTCGAAGCCAAAACTATCCAGCTAAATCAGACTTCCAACGAGCCTATGCCAAGAGTCCTGGTTTTTTACGCCACAGTTGGCACTCGCAACGGCGCGTAACGACACTTTCGTGATGCGGGACTGGCGCTGCACGTTGAGCCAGAAGTCCGGACTGTTGCCGAACACACGGGCCAGGATGAAGGCGGTTGCCGCCGCCACGTTCCTGCGATCGTTGCGTAGATTCGTTGACGTGCTTGCGCTGAACGCCCATTGCCTCGGCCAGCGCGGCTTGCGTCAGGGCCATCGGCTCCATGAACTCCTCGGCCCTACCTCGCCGACCGTGGCCGGCTTACGGTTGGTCGTCAGCAGGGCTTATCTCTTTCGCCTGTCGCGATGGTGGTCCGGATAGCTATTCGCCGCCTCTCTACGCCCGCCGTCCCAACGGAAGATCAAGCGCCATTGCTGGTTAACACGGATCGAATGGAATTCCGCCTGATTCAAGCACAGCTTCTCGAAGTGATTACTGGGCGGAACGCCCAAGTCCTAGTCGGTCGTCGCGTCGTCGTTCATCTGAGGCTTTTTGAACAGCCGGGCCTCAAGATCAGGCGGGATGTTCCGTGCCCGGACATCATCCCCGAAGCAGGCATGCAGCCACTCGTCCCGAAAGCCGACGATCATTCCGGCACTCCCAACATTGCTCTGGCTGCACTCTATGGGTAATTTCGCAGGTTCCTTTTTTGGGGTCGGGACCGACGCCACCCCTCTGCGTCGGCATTGGAGCGTCCACGCTCGCGATCAGCCTTACCTGCATTCCAGGCATCGTTGCCCCCAAGCCGCTGCGGCATGTTGCGCTGGGCCGCCAGGAACGAGGCGCTCTGGGTCCGGAACACGGAGAACGCCGCCAGGGCCACCTCCTGTCTGAGGTAAATCCGATTGCGGCCGCGGCGCGGATCGGGCAGCGCCCCGAGCGCCTGCTTGATCAAAAACGATGAAGGCGCCAAAGCTCAGTGCATCCCCCGAGGTGTCCGCCGCGCTCACCCGTGCAGTGCCTCCAGCCCACTTCCACGCGGCTGTTAGAGCGCGCGGCGGGAATTATGTCCAGCCCCCGGGGGGAGAAATGCTCGTCTGAGCGTCGGATCACCCCTTCGGCAAGCCACAGTTAGATTGGCTGCGCCACAAGCCTACCCAGTGATCTACCCTCGGCCTTTCTTGTTAGCGTAGTGGTTTCGTCGGCGGGCCGCGCACCTCAGGCCAATTGCCGAAGCACCCGTACCGGCCCGCCGCCACGGGCACGGCGCGTGCCGAGCAGGCCCACGAAGACCACACCCGCGCTGCTAGCCAGCGGCACGCCCAGGCACAGGAGGAGGTCGAGCCGGAAGGGGATGTCGAACACGCGCAGCGCCAGCACCGCGCCGATGGCGCTCGCTCCGAGGCCGGCGACCAAGCCCGCGAGCGCACCGAGCAGGGCGAACTCCGCACCCTGCGCGAAGGCCACTTGGCGGCGGCTCGCGCCCAGGGTACGCAGGATGGCGGACTCCCGGGCACGCTCGTCGTGGGTGAGGGACAAACCCGCTACTAGGACCGTGAGACCGGCGGCCAGCGCGAAGAGCGAGATCACCTCCACAGCTTCGGCGCCCAGGACCAGCAGGCGCTCGGCCTGGGTCACCAAAGCACGCACGTCGATGACCAGCAAGCCAGGGAAGCGCCGCCCGAGTTCCTCCGCCGCCGGGAGTTGCCCCGGCGTCAGGTGGAAGCTAGCCACCAGGCTCCTCGGCAAGCCGTCGAGCGTCCCGGGGGAAGCGACGACGAAGAAGTTGACCTGGAAGGAGTCCCACTGCACCTTGCGCAGCGAGCGCACCTCCCCCTCGATCAACTGGCCCGACACGCGGAAAGCAAGGCGGTCACCGAGGCCAATTCCCAGGGTGTGGGCAAGGCCCTCCTCCACAGAAAACTGCGGCGGACCCGCGGCATCTTGCCACCAGCGACCGGCCGTGATGCGGTTGTCGGGCTGGGGCAAACTAGCGGTGGAGAGGTTGAACTCCCGGTCCAGCAGGCGTCGTGCCCGTTCGTCTGCCAGGTTCGCGGAGTCGAGCGTCACGCCATTGCGCGCGAGAAGCCGCCCGCGCACCATGGGAAAGAACGTCGGCACCGCCACGCCTTGCCGGGAGAGCAGGGCTTTCACGCCCTCAAGTTGGCTGGGCTGGACATTGGCCAAAAAGTGATTTGGTGCCTGCGTCCCCAGGCTTGCCTGCCAACTGGCCAACAGGTCGGTACGCACGACGCTCAGCAAACTCAGCGCCAGCAACCCGACGCACAGGGCGAGCACCTGAGCAAAGGTGCCGAGCGCGCGCCGGCGCAAGTTGGCCAAACCGAAGCGCCACGCGAACCCCAAGTGCGACTCGACCCGGGCGAGAATCAGCAGGAGTGCGCCGGTGACCAGCAGGCAGGCCAGCGCCACGGCCGCGGCGCCGCCCACCACATAGAGACCCAGGCGCAAATCACGCGCCGTCGCGGCGAGCAGCAGCATAACCACCAAGGCGCCCGGGAGGTAGCCCAAACCCGTGCGAGCGCCGGGTGCGGGCAAGTCGCGGCGCAGCACGCGCAGGGCCGGCACCCGTCCGAGGGCATGCAAGGGCGGCAACACGAAACCCAGCAGAAGTAGCATGCCCGCCCCCATCCCCGGCAGGGCCGCACCCAGGCCAGCGGCGGGCAGAGCCGACCCCGCCAGCGGCGCGAGCAAACGCGCGAGCACCTGCGCACCGGCTAGGCCCAGAATGCTGCCGCCCGCGCTAGCGAGCGCCCCCAGCACCAACACCTGGCTCGCGTGCAGACCAAGCACCAGGGACTGGGTCGCACCCAGAGCCCGCATCACTGCACAGTTGTCGAGATGGCGCGAGACGTAATGGCGGGCCGCCAGCGCGACGGCTGCCGCACACAGCAGCACGCCCAGTAACGCGGCCAGCGAGAGGAAGTGCTCGGCCCGGTCCAGCGCCGCCCGCAACTCCGGCCGGGCATCGCTTAAATCCTGCAGGTGCTCGCCGCGGCCCAGGCGGGTCCGCGCGAAGACCTGGAAGCGCGCCACATCGGCGGGGGTACCGGCCACGCCCAGCCGGTGGGTCACGCGCGCGCCTTCCTGCAGCAGGCCCGTGGCGGGCACATCGGCCAGGCCGATGACGATGTGCGGGCCGAGCGCGAAGAATCCGCCGCTGGCCTCCGGGTCCTCGGTAAGGCGCGCCTGCACGCGGAGAGCAGCCTCGCCCAGGCGCACCTGCCCGCCCACGGCCAGCGCCAAGCGCGAGAACCCCTGCGCATCGACCAACGCAGCCCCCGGCGCTGGCACTCCCTCCCCGCCCTCCACGAGCAACTGGCCGCGCAAGGGATAGCCCGGTCCCACCGCCTTGATTTCGCTCAGCACGGCGTGCTCGCCCGCGACGGCCATGCTGGGAAAGCGCAGACTGCGCGCCACGTGCAGCCCCAGGCGCAGGGCCTCCTCCTCGTAGGCTACGGGTAACGGGTGATCCGCCACCACCACGAGGTCCGCACCCAGAAAACGCGTGGCCTCCTGGGCCATGCCGAGGCGCACGCGCTCGGTGAAGAAGCCCACCGTCGTCAAGCTCGCCACGGCCAACAATAGCGCCAGACTGAGCGTGCCCAGGTCGCCGGCGCGCCAGTCGCGCGCGAGCAGGCGGAGCGCGAGCAGCGCAACACCTCGCCCGCGCGTCATCAGACGCCGTCGCTCACCAGATGCCCGGCGGCGAGGACCAGACGGCGACGGCAGCGGCCCGCTAGTGCAGCGTCGTGGGTCACCAGCACGAGGGTGGTCCCCTGCTCCCGGTTCAGTTCGAAGAGGAGCTCGATGATGCCTTCCCCGGTGGTGGAATCCAGGTTCCCGGTGGGCTCGTCGGCCATGAGCAGACGCGGCGGGCCAGTGAAGGCGCGCGCGAGGGCTACGCGCTGCTGCTCGCCCCCGGAGAGCTGCCGCGGGTAATGGGTCAGGCGCGGGCCCAGCCCCGCGCGCTCGAGCAAGGCACGGGCCTGCTCGCGGGCCCCGGGCCGTCCCGCCAGTTCCAGCGGCAGCATGACGTTCTCCAAGGCATTGAGCGCCGGGAGCAACTGGAAGGACTGAAACACGAAACCCAGCCGAAGGCGGCGCAGGGCGGCGCGGCCGTCCTCGTCCAGGCTCCCCAGGTCTACGCCGTCGATCGCCACCCCTCCGGCGCTGGGCACGTCGAGCCCCGCGAGCAGCCCCAGCAGCGTGGTCTTACCCGATCCAGAGGCGCCCAGCACGGCCAGAGCCTCGCCCGGCTGCACGCTAAAGCTCACGTCCTGAAGAATGAAAAAACGCTCCGCGGCAGCCTGCACTTGCTTGCCGAGGCCGACTGCCTGCAGGATGGGTTGCACGGTTCTTGACCCCCGGGGCTCTAAGGCTCAGAGCAGTTGGCGTAGCCCACCGGTCGGGAGGAGACTCGGCGCGCAGGCGATGGCGGCCTGGCGGGGGTCAGGGGTCGCATGGGGCTGGCACGGAGGAGCAACGCAGAACCCAGGCACTCGCGGGCTGAGGCCCGCTAAGACCGACGATCCCCACGACAGCCAGGATGGGCAGGACAAAGCTGATGCAGGAAATGCCGCCGTTCAACGCGCGCGAGCTCGGCGCTAGACCTTCGTGCCCCTGCGGGCCTTGATCCGGGCCGATGATGCAGGGGTGCGCCTCATCGTGCCGGTGCGCGCGCAGGTAATGCAGTGCCCCGGCGAAGGCCGCCTTGGAAATCTTCACATTGTTGGGGTCGATGCGTAGGGTCGTGCCACGGATCTCTCCGATATTGAAGCGCGGGCGCCGGGTGGCCTCCGGCGCCCCGAGTGCGTCGAACACGCCCCGAGGATCCACGGGACCGATCTGGGAGAGCCGCCACCAGACCCCGTCCACCGTTACGTCGCAACAAGCACACACAGGCATCTCCCGATGGGCCCCATCGCCCCACCCCGCGGAGCCCCGCGCTGCAGAGCAGACGCGGCGGCTGGGCTGGGAAACAATAGTCGCGCAGAACACTACACGTTAATCCTGATCCATGCGCAGATCGCCGCGCCCGCCCGCGTTTACCCGCCTGGAACCGGAGCTCGGTGCGCCGCGCACCGCCACCATGAGAGAATAAGGGCATGTTGCAACGCTCCCTCAAACGGCTGGCACTCGCTGCGCTCCTGTGCGTGCCGGCCGCATCGGCCTGGCCGGCCCAGGAAGTCCTTTTGGTGCTAGGCGATAGTCTGTCGGCAGGATATGGCGTTGCCCAGGGCAGCGGCTGGGTGGACTTGCTTCCCGCGCGCCTGCGTCAGGCCGGCCACCGCGCGCAAGTGGTCAATGCTTCGGTGAGCGGACTCACTGCCGCCGATGGCGCGCTGGAGGTCGACGCCCTGCTGCGCACCCACCGGCCGCAGGCGGTGATCCTGGAACTCGGCGCCAACGACGGCCTGCGCGGCACCCCACCTGCGCAATTGAAGGCCAGCCTGGAGACCCTGGTGCAGGCCTGCCAACGCGCCCACGCCCGCACGCTGCTCGTCGGCATGCGCCTGCCACCGAACTATGGGGCCGATTACACGCGCCATTTCGCCGAGACCTTCTCCGAGGTGGCGCGCGCCCAGCGTGTGCCGCTCGTCGCCTTCCTGTTCGAAGGCTTTGCCCAGCGCCGCGAACTTTTTCAGGCCGACGGACTCCACCCCATCGCCGCGGCTCAGCCCCTGATGCTAGAACTGGTCTGGAAGTCGCTCCAGCCGTTGCTCAAGCGCGTCGCGCGCCCATGAATCCTCGCGCCAGCGGCGCCGACCGAGCCACCATCGAGGAACGCCTGGGATTTCACACGATCATCGACGTGCGAAGCCCCTCAGAATTCGCCCTGGACCATATCCCAGGTGCCATCAACTTGCCCTCGCTCGACGACGAGGAGCGGTCGCGGGTAGGCACCCTGCACAAACAGGTGTCGGCCTTCAGCGCGCGCTTGACCGGCGCCGCGCTGGTGGCGCGCAATATCGCCACCCACTTGCAGGGCCCGCTGGCGGAAATGGCGCCGCAGTGGCGGCCCCTGCTCTACTGCTGGCGCGGGGGCAAGCGCAGCCAGTCCTTCACCCACGTCCTACGCGAGGTCGGTTGGGATGCCCGCCAGTTGAGCGGCGGCTACAAGGCCTACCGCAAGCACCTAGTGGAGACCTTACCCATCTTGCCGGGGAAGTTTAGCTGGCGGGCCGTGTGTGGCCTCACGGGCACCGGTAAGAGCCGCCTGCTCCAGGCGCTCGACCGCGCCGGAGCGCAAGTGCTGGATCTAGAACAGATGGCAGCCCACCGGGGCTCGGTATTGGGGGGGCTCCCGGCGGTGGCGCAGCCCTCGCAGAAGTCGTTTGAAAGTGCCCTGTGGCAGGCGCTCTCCTCGCTCGACCCCGCAAAACCCGTTTACGTAGAGGCGGAGAGCCGCAAGATCGGCGTGCTGCAGGTGCCGGACGCACTCTTGTCCGGCCTGCGCGGCGGCCAGTGCATCGTCCTGCAGGCGACCATCCCCTTGCGCGTGCAACTTCTGCGCGAGGAATACGCACATTTTTTGGCCGACGCACCGGACCTAGCGCAGCGCTTGGGACACCTGGCCGCCCTCCACGGGCGCGCACCCATCGAGCGCTGGCAATCCCTGGCGCACGGCGGACATTGGGACACACTGGTGGAGGAACTGCTGCTGCGGCACTACGACCCCGCCTACGAGCGCTCCATCGGCCGCAACTTCCCCCGACTCGATGAGGCGCTACGGCTGACCATCGCAGGCGCCCGCGAAGCCGACTTCGACCGGGCGGTGGCGGAACTCTTGGCCGAGGAGGTTGCCCGTTGAGCGGCCGCGTCCTGCGCTGGCTGCCGGCACTGCTCGCGCTGACGCTCGTCCTGTGGTTCGCCAACCTAGGGGGTCGGGCGCTGGTAAAGCCCGACGAGGGCCGCTACGCGGAGATTTCCCGCGAGATGGCACTGAGCGGCGACTGGGTCACGCCACGCTTAAACGGGATCAAGTATTTCGAGAAGCCCCCCCTGGCCTATTGGGCTGGCGCGGTCAGCTTCGCGGTATTCGGCGCGCAGGAGTGGAGCGCGCGGCTGTGGAGCGCGCTCTCGGGCCTGCTCGGCTGCGTGGTGCTGGGCACCACTGCCGCACGCCTGTTCGGCCCGGGCAGCGGCTGGCGTGCGGCCCTGGTGTTGGGCAGCGGCCTGATGTACGTGATCGTCGGGCACAGCGATACGCTGGACATGGGTCTGGCCTTCTGGCTGACCTGCGCCCTGTGCGCTTTCCTGCGCTCACGGCAAGCGCTCGACCAGGCGCTACCCTGGCGTGGCTGGATGCGCGCGGCTTGGGCGGCCTGCGCCCTCGCCGTGCTCAGCAAGGGCTTGGTGGGTGTGGTGCTACCCGCCGGGGCATTGGTCCTGTATTGCCTTCTGGAACGAGACCTGCGGGTGTTGCGCCACCTGTGCCTGGTCTCGGGGCCCGCACTCCTCCTGCTCCTCGCCGCACCTTGGTTTCTTCTCGTGTCCCAGCGCAACCCCGAATTTGCCTGGTTCTTTTTTGTGCACGAGCACTGGCTGCGGTTCACCAGCGGCATCCACAACCGCTCCGAGCCCTGGTATTACTTTTTTCCTCTGCTGGTAGCGGGCGCGCTGCCCTGGAGCCTCGCCCTGATCTCCTCCGCCGCGCTCGCCTGGCGGGAGGAAGGCGCCCGACGCGACTTCCGGCCCCAGCGGTTCGCGCTAGCCTGGGCGGCCTTCACGCTCGGCTTCTTCAGCCTATCTGGGTCCAAGCTGCCGCCGTACATCCTGCCCATCTTCCCAGCGCTTGCGCTTGTCGCCGGCACCCAGTTATCGGGACCGCACTCGGTGCGCGCTTGGCACGCGCTACCCGGAATCGTGGCGGGTTTGGGCGCACTCATCGCGCTCGCCCTGGTGACCCGCTCGGGCGATACCCCGGTGGCGCTCATCAACGCCTTCCGGCCCTGGGCCGCGGGGACCGCGCTCGCCCTCTTGCTGGGCAGCCTGCTCGGGGCGTGGCTTGCGCGCCGCGGCCGCGCGCCGGCGGCCATGGCCTGCCTGGCGCTAACGGGTCTGATCTCGGGGCAGTTGTTGCTAGCCAGCCACGACATTCTCTCGCCCAGCCTCTCGGCTGCACGTATCGCAGCCACCGTCCGGCCTCACTTGCGCTCGGGCACCCCCTTCTACTCCATCGGCATGTATGACCAGACCTTGGACTTCTACCTCGGCCGCACGGTCACTCTGGTAGAGTTCCGCGACGAACTCGACTACGGCCTGCTGCAAGAGCCCCAACTGACCCTGCCCAGCCGGGCCCGCTTCGAAGCGCTCTGGCGCGCGGGCGGCTATGCGCTGGCGGTCACCACGCCAGAGATATTCGGCGCGCTCGACGCCGCGGGACTGCCCAACGTGGTGATTGCCCGGGACCACAAGCGCGTTTTCCTGCGAACCCCTTGACGATACCTACATGACGCTCCCCTTCCTCCCGTTTGCCCGCCCCACCTTGGACGAAGAAACGATCGCGGCCGTGGCCGAGGTCCTGCGCTCCGGATGGATCACCTCTGGCCCTCGGGTCCGGGAATTCGAGGATGCGCTCACGCGCTACTTAGGTGGCGAGCGTACCGTGCGCAGTTTCACTTCCGCCACGGCGGGCCTCGAAATCGCGCTGCAAGCCTGTGGCATCGGCCCGGGCGACGAGGTGGTGGTGCCCGCCATGACCTTTGCCGCCAGTGCCAACGTCGTGTTGCGGGTGGGCGCACGACCGGTGCTCGTGGACGTGGAAGCCGACACCCGCAACCTGGACCCCCAACGGCTTCGAGACGCCATTACGGGCCGCACCCGCGCCATCATGCCCGTGCACTTCGCCGGGTTGGCCGCCGACCTCGATGCCATCGGCTCGATTGCCAGGGAGCGCGGCTTGCGGGTCATCGAGGATGCGGCGCACGCCATAGGGACCCGCCATCAGGGTCGTCTGGTGGGTAGCTACGGAGACCTCGTGTGCTTCAGCTTCCATCCGAACAAGAACATGACCACCATCGAAGGCGGCGCGCTGTCGTTCCCGGGGGGCGCTGCGGCCGAGGTGCGCTGCGCGGATCTGGAGCGCTTCCACGGCATCGTGCGCAATGCCGAAGGCGAATTGGACGTACAAATCCCGGGCGGCAAATCCAACCTGAGCGACGTGTCGGCTTGCATCGGCTTGGCACAGCTGGCCAAGCTCGACGGCTTCATCGAACGCCGTCATGCCCTCGTGGCACGCTACTTCGAACGCCTGCACACGGACCCGGCCATGGTGCTTCCGGCCCGCGGGGATGCTGGGCACAGTTGGCACATTTTCGCGCCCTTGCTGCCCTTGGACCGGCTGCGCCTCTCGCGCAGCGGCTTCGTCGCTGCCCTGCAAGCGCGCGGCATCGGTGCTGGCGTGCACTATCCGTCGCTTGCGGGCTTTGGCGCGTACCAGCGCCTGGGTTACCGCACGGAGCAGTTCCCTAACGCCGCTCACATCGGGGCCAACACGCTGACCCTCCCGCTGTTTCCCGGCATGCAGCCCGCCGACGTGGACCGCGTGTGCGACGCCTGCGCCGAGATCATCGAGGTCAACCGGCTCTGAGCGCGGCCTGCCGACCGCTCCCCGCCGCGCCGCATGCTGCATCGCCACATCTCCTGGCGGGCGGACTGCTCTACAATAGTGCCATGCACACTCCCGAGCTCTCGGTCGTCGTCCCCGTTTATAACGAGGAGGCCGGCCTTCCTGCCCTGTTCGACCGGCTCTACAGCGCGCTCGACGCCCTCCGGACAACCTACGAGGTGGTGTTCGTCAATGACGGCAGTACGGACCGCTCGGCCGCCCTGCTGCGGCAACGGTTCCAGGAGCGTCCCGAAGTCACCCGCGTCGTGCTGTTCAACGGCAACTTCGGGCAACACATGGCCATCATGGCGGGCTTTGCCCAGGTCCGTGGCCGTCGGGTGGTAACCCTCGATGCGGACTTGCAGAACCCGCCCGAGGAAATCGCCCGCCTGCTCGAGCGCATGGACGCCGGCCACGACTACGTGGGCACGATCCGGCGGGACCGGCAGGACAGCTTCTTCCGCCGCGTGGCCTCCCGTGCCATGAACCGCGTGCGCGAGCGCATCACGCGCATCCACATGACTGACCAGGGATGCATGATGCGCGCCTACTCCCGGGAGATCGTCGACGCTATGGGCAGCAGCCGCGAGGTGAACACCTTCATCCCCGCCCTTGCGTACACCTTTGCGGCGAATCCAACGGAGATCCTCGTCGCACACGAGGAGCGGCATGCGGGCACTTCCAAGTATCCACTGTCGAAACTGCTGCGCCTGAACTTCGACCTTATCACCGGTTTCTCCATCGTTCCGCTGCAGGCCGTGTCCGTCATCGGGATGCTGATCTCCGTGATGGCGGCGACCATGTTCCTGCTACTGGTGCTGCGGCGGCTTTTCATCGGGCCAGAGGCCGAGGGAATCTTCTCGCTCTTCGCAGTGAACTTCCTGCTCCACGGCATGGAACTCCTCGGACTGGGCCTGCTCGGTGAATACGTGGGACGCGTCTACCTGCAGGTGCGGGAGCGTCCGCGCTACCTCATCCAAGCGATACTGGAGGAACGCCCCGCCGCCCCCGCTGCGGAACCTCGTGCGCCATGACCCGTGCCCTTGTGTTTGCGTACCACAACGTCGGGGTGCGTTGCCTGTCGGTCCTGCTGGCCGAGGGCGTGGACGTGGCCCGGGTGGTCACCCACCCGGACGCCGCCGGTGAGAACATTTGGTTCGCTAGCGTGGCCGACCTGGCCGAGCGTCTCGGCCTCCCCGTGAGCATGGTGGACGACCCCAACGATCCGGGCTTCGTCCAGGAACTCGCAGGGCTCGACGCGGACTTCCTGTTCTCCTTCTATTATCGGCGCATGCTAGGCTCGGCGCTGCTCGCGCTCCCGCGCCGTGGTGCCCTGAATCTGCACGGGTCCCTGCTGCCCCAATACCGCGGGCGCGTACCGGTGAACTGGGCCGTTCTGCGCGGTGAGAACCGCACCGGTGCCACGCTGCACTACATGGTGGATAAGCCCGACGCCGGCGACATCGTCGACTCGCAGGCGGTGCCCATCCTCCCCAATGACACGGCGGCAGAAGTGTTCGGCAAGGTCACCGTGGCTGCCGAGATGGTGCTTGCGCGCAGCCTCGCCGGCCTGCTCGACGGCAGCGCTCCCCGACGCCCCCAGGACCTCTCGCAGGGGTCCTACTTCGGCGGGCGCAAACCCGAGGATGGACGGATCGACTGGCGCCAGGATGCCCAAAGCATCCACAATCTCGTGCGCGCCGTGGCGCCGCCTTTCCCGGGGGCGTTCTGCGACCTCGGCGGTGGGCGCCTGCGCGTGTTGTCCACGCTGGCTGCCCCCGGCCGGCTGCCGCGCTTCAGCCAGCCCACGCTCTATCGCGAGGGCGAACATTGGTTTGCGCAATGCGGCGACGGCAGGACGCTGCGTATCCTTGCACTGGAATACGAGGCCGCGACGGCGAGCGCAGAAGCGCTGGCCGTCGCCGGACTCGCCGGTGGCCTGCCACTCGGATGAAGACACCAACGATCCTGTAACCTCCCGACTGCTCCTGCCGCGGATAGCCCCCCGGGCTGCCGGCCCAACCTGACCATCGTCCATGAAAAAGATCTGCATCCTCGGCGTCAACGGCTTCATCGGCCACCACCTGTCCAAGCGCATCATCGAGACCACCGACTGGGAGGTCTACGGCATGGACATGAACAATGACCGTGTCTCCAGTCTTCTCGAGCACAAGCGCTTTCACTTCTTCGACGGTGACATCACCATCAACCGGGAGTGGATTGAGTACCACATCCGCAAATGCGACACGATCCTCCCGCTCGTCGCCATCGCCACGCCAGCCACCTATGTCAAGGAGCCGTTGCGCGTGTTCGAGTTGGATTTCGAAGCTAACCTGCCGATCATCCGCTCCTGCGTGAAATACGGCCGACGCATACTCTTTCCCTCCACGTCGGAGGTGTATGGCATGTGTCGCGACGAGGAGTTCGACCCGAACCGCTCGGAGCTGGTGCTGGGCCCCATCGCCAAACAGCGCTGGATCTACTCCTGCAGCAAGCAGTTGATGGACCGCGTCATCTGGGCCTACGGCTCCGAAGGGCGGCTGGACTTCACGCTCTTCCGCCCCTTCAACTGGATAGGCGCCGGGCTGGATAACATCCACACGCCCAAGGAGGGCAGTTCCCGGGTGATCACCCAGTTCTTCGGCCATATCGTGCGCGGCGAGGACATCAAGCTCGTCGACGGCGGCACGCAAAAGCGAGCCTTCACCTACATCGACGACGGCGTGAATGCGCTGATGCGTATCATCGAAAATGCGGGCGGCGTGGCCAGCGGGAAGATCTACAACGTTGGCAACCCGCGCAATAACTTCTCTGTTCGCGAACTGGCGACCATGATGCTGGAACTGGCCCGGGAATACCCCGAGTACAGCACCCAGGCAGAAAAAGTGAAGATGGTGGAAGTGACCTCGGTTGACTACTACGGCGCCGGGTACCAGGACGTGCAAAACCGCGTGCCCTGGATCGAGAACACCTGCGCGGATCTGGCATGGGCCCCGGAGGTGGGCATGGACCAGGCCCTGCGGCACATCTTCGACGCCTACCGCAGTCATGTCGCCGAGGCCCGCGATCTCGTCAACTAGCATAAGCCCCGCACTGGGGCTCAGGGGACTAGATCCGCTGCCCGGCGGGGCGCGCTTGGCGCTCAAGGTCGATGTGGACACCTACCGGGGCACCCGCGACGGAGTCCCGCGCCTAGTGGACTTGTTCGCTCGCGCGGGCGTGGGGGCAACTTTTCTGTTCAGCCTGGGCCGGGACCACACGGGGCGAGCGGTGCGCCGGGCGCTGCGCCCGGGATTCTTGCGCAAGGTCCGCCGCACCAGCGTGGTGAACCACTACGGGTTCCCCACCCTGCTCTACGGCACCCTGCTGCCCGGACCGGACATCGGCGCGCGTTGCGCGCAGACCCTGCGCGAGGTGCGCAATGCGGGCTTCGAGGTGGGCATCCACACCTGGGACCACGTGCTCTGGCAAGACGCCGTCGGGGGGGCCGATGGGGATTGGACGCGCCGCCAGATGGAACTGGCCCGCACTCGCTTCCGTGAGGTGTTTGGCGAGGATGCCCGGGTGCATGGCGCGGCGGGCTGGCAGATGAACCGCAACGCCTATCGCCTGACCCAGTTGCTGGGCTTCGACTATGCCTCCGACACCCGAGGCACCCACCCCTTCGTGCCCATCTGCGACGGGGAGATCGTGGCCTGCCCGCAGTTGCCGACGACACTACCCACGCTCGACGAACTCCTCGGCGTCGACGGGCTGGGCGAAGCGGATCTGGCCCGCCACCTGCTCGCACTCACCCGTGACGCACCGCCGACGGGACACGTTTTCACGCTGCATGCCGAACTCGAGGGGCTCAAGCTGATGGGCGTGCTGGAGCAACTCCTCCTGGGCTGGCGCCGCCAAGGCTACACGCTGTGTTCGCTCGCTGACTATTTCCAGGCCATCCCGAACAAGGACCTTCCGCGGCACGCGGTGCGCTTAGGCGAGGTTCCGGGGCGCTCGGGCACGCTAGCCTTGCAGGGTCCCCCGTTTCTTGAGCGGCACAGCCACGCCTGAGGCCCGCCCCCCCCAAACTGCTTACTCCCTCAAGGAGCCGCTGATGCTGGACGATCTGCCCGTAGCCGACTTCTCCGCCCCGTGCACAGGAGGTGCGCCCTTCGTCCTCTCCCAGCACCGTGGTACCGCCTTGGTCCTGTACTTCTACCCCCGGGACAACACGCCGGGATGTACCGATGAGGGTATCCAATTCCGTGACCTGCACACAGCGTTCACCACGCTCGCGGTACGCGTACTGGGGGTGTCCCGCGACAGCCTGCGCTCCCACGAGAATTTCAAGGCAAAGATGAGTTTCCCCTTCGAACTGCTGAGCGACGAGGACGAGGCGCTGTGCACCCTGTTCGGGGTCATGAAGTCGAAGAACATGTACGGAAAACAAGTACGTGGCATCGAGCGCAGCACGTTCATAATCGACGCCGAGGGGGTGCTGCGCAGGCAGTGGCGCGGGGTGAAGGTGCCCGGCCACGCGCAGGCCGTCCTGGAGGCGGTCCGCGAGCTCAAGGCCGCATGATGCAATCGCCAATCGCCCCCCGCGACCCACTTTTGGAGCCCTCGAAGCTCTTCGTGCTGGATACCAACGTGCTCATGCACGACCCCACGTCGATCTTCCGCTTCGAGGAGCACGACGTCTATCTGCCCATGGCGACACTGGAGGAACTCGACGCCAACAAGAAGGGCATGTCTGAGGTGGCGCGTAACGCGCGCCAGGTAAGCCGCTTCCTCGACGAACTGATCTCGCCGGTGGCCGGCGACATCTCCGAGGGCATTCCGCTCAACTCCACCTTCCGCAAGGAGGCCACGGGACGCTTACTGCTGCAAACCCATGCGGTGAGTGGCATCCTCCCCGCCAACCTGGCTACTTCCAAGGCAGATAACCAGATCATCGCCGTGGTGGCGAATCTGCGCGAGGCCTCACCAGGGCGCCAGGTCATTTTGGTGAGCAAGGATATCAACATGCGCATCAAGGCCAGGGCACTGGGCTTGAGCGCCGAGGACTACTTCAACGACAAGGTCCTCGAGGATGCCGACCTGCTCTACACCGGCGTGCGCGAACTGCCGCCGGAGTTCTGGGACACCCACGGGCGCGAGATGGAGTCTTGGCAGCAAGGCGGCCGAACGTATTACCGCATCCGCGGCCCACTGTGTCCAGGGTTCTTGATCAACGAGTTCGTCTTCCAGGAAGGGCCAAGGCCACTCTATGCCTTAGTCCAGGAACTCGACGGCGACACCGCCGTGCTGCAGACCCTGACCGACCACGGTCATGCGCGCAACGGAATCTGGGGCATCACCGCGCGCAACCGGGAACAGAACTTCGCGCTCAACCTACTCATGAACCCGGACATCGACTTCGTGACCCTGCTCGGACAGGCGGGCACGGGCAAGACGCTGCTTGCCCTGGCCGCCGGGCTCATGCAGACGCTCGAGGACAAAACCTATTCGGAGATCATCGTCACTCGCGTCACCGTCCCCGTGGGGGAGGACATCGGCTTCCTGCCGGGTACGGAAGAGGAGAAGATGACGCCGTGGATGGGTGCGCTGGAAGACAACCTGGACATCCTCAACAAGACCGACGAGGAAGCTGGCGAGTGGGGGCGGGAGGCTACGCGCGATCTGATCCGCTCGCGGATCAAGGTGAAGTCGTTGAACTTTATGCGTGGGCGCACCTTCGTGCGCAAGTATCTCATCATCGATGAGGCCCAGAACCTGACCTCCAAGCAGATGAAGACCCTCATCACGCGGGCCGGCCCCGGCACCAAGGTGGTTTGCCTGGGCAACATTGCGCAGATCGACACGCCCTATCTGACCGAGGGCAGTTCCGGGCTGACCTTTGCTGTCGACCGCTTCAAGGGCTGGCGCCACAGCGGCCACATCACCTTGCAGCGCGGTGAGCGCTCCCGGTTGGCGGACTATGCCGAGGAGATGCTCTAGGCGCGCAGGCCCTGACGCTCAGCGCACATCGGCGCCTGACCGCTGGCGTTGCGGGCGGGCGCCGCATCCCGCTCATGGCCCCGTGGCCCAGGGCCGGGAGCGGAATTGGTTCCCTGCGCACGGATTTTGCATCAGCCCGTCCGGTGAGGTATTCTTACCGGCTGCGTGTTGGGGACCCTAGAAGGTCCGCTCAGGCCGTGCGGCCTGAATGACCCTGCCCTGGGCAAGCCGGGGAACGAGATCGTGACCCGCCGTGGCCGCACGGTCAACGCCGTAAGCGGCTCTCACCCATGAGGATGGATGGGCACCGAATGGGACCATTGGGAGTTACGAGCACCTTGAGCAGCGCATTAGCGGCACTAACACTGTTGCTGACCTTGATCGCGAGCCAACGCGTCGACGCGGCACCCGCCTTGGCGGCGCCGACCCAGGACAGCGCCGGGGAAGAATGGCTCACGGGTTTTTTCGCCCTCGGTATGGTTGGTTCGCTCGCAGGGGGGCTGACGGCAGGGCGTAGCGTCGGGGTGCGCCGGCGCCGGCGGGTACTCATTATCCAGTCGGTACTCAAGCAATACCGAGAACCCCTGTTCGAACGCATGCAGGACACTCTCGCCCTCCATGGCGTGGACCTGGAGGTCGCTTTCAGTCCACCCAACGCGGTGGAGGCACTGCGCGGAGATAATGCCGAGACAGGAGGCCGTTACGCCTACAAGGTCCCGGGGCACTGGTTTTTCCAATACCGTCTGCTCTATCAGCCCCTGTGGCGTCGCGCGCTGCGTGCGGACATGGTGGTGGTGGAGCAAGCCAATAAATATGTGATGAATTACCCACTGCTGCTGCTGGCGCGCCTGGGGCTCAAACGAGTCGCGTTCTGGGGTCATGGGCGTGATCGGCGGACCAACCCGCACTCTTTGGGCGAGCAGCTCAAGCGTCGCTTGGTCGCTTGGCCGCAGTGGTGGTTTCCCTACACGGACGGATGCGCCAGCGAGGTGACGGCCCTGGGTGCGAACCCTAAGCGGACTTCGGTCCTGCGCAACTCCATCGACACGCGCGGATTGGCGAAAGACGTCGAGAGCCTCCGTGCCGAGGAAATCGCGCAATTCCGCGCCGAGCATGCGCTGCGCCCCGGCGACCGGATAGCGATATTCTGCGGTAGCCTTTACGTGTCCAAGGCCCTCGGATTCCTTATGGAAGCAGCCAGCCGGATTGCGGCGAAGCACCCCGAATTCCGACTAATCGTCCTGGGCAACGGCCCGGCTCGGCACGTGGTGGAGAACGCGGTCGGCGCCTCACCCTGGCTGCGTTACCTGGGGCCGCGCTTCGGCCGTGACAAGGCACTCGCCTTTGCGACGGCGGAGATGGTGCTCAACCCCGGAGCGGTGGGCCTCGGAATCCTCGATGCGTTCTGCACAGGCCGGGCTTTCATCGCCGCAGAGCACCCGCACCACTCACCGGAGGTCGAATATCTGCGCCCAGGACGCAACGGCCTCATGCTTGCGGCGCAGTTGGACGTCTTCTGCTCGGCGGTGTGCGAGCTCCTTGAGGACCCGGAGCGTCTGCAGGCCATGAGCCGGGCAGCCCGAGAGGATGCCAATCTGTATACGGTGGAGGGCATGGCCGACCGGTTCTCGGCGGGCATTTTAGCCTGCCTATCCGCCACCTCGACCTTGCGCTCGCCTGCGCTGGAAGCAGCAGCAACAAGCCTGCCCGAATCCCAGAGTTCAGATGAGCGGCGATGAGACATCCCATCCCGATCCTGCTCTACCACCACGTCAACGACGCGGGCGGTAGTAGCACCACCGGCACGGCCGCCTTTGCCGCGCACCTACAGTTCCTGGCTGAGTCCGGCTTCCGCTCCCTGCGCCTCGCGGAACTCGAGGCTGCTCTGCACCGGGGGATCGATCCGGGGCCGCGGCGCTTCCTGTTGAGCTTCGATGATGGCAGTGCCGATCTGGTCAACTGTGCTCCAGCCATCGCGCACTATGGGTTTACGGCGGTGGCTTTCGTTATTACAGGCAAGCTGGGCGAGGGTCCGCGCTATCTGACTTGGCCCCAGTTGAGGGCCTTGCATACCTCAGGGATCTTTGAGATCCAGTCTCATAGCCACTCCCACAGCCGCTGGCCCCTGGACTCCCAGGGGCTTCAAACCGCCACCGCGGAGTTGCTGCTGTCCCGCGAAGCACTCTCCAGCGGTTTGGACGTCCCGGCCGCGGGGCTGAACCAACTCGCTTGGCCCTGGGGCCGCTGCAACCCCGCCTTCGAGTCGGCCGCGCTGCAGGCGGGCTTCACCTCCCAGTATCTGGTGCAGCGTGGCGCGGTGACGCTCACGGGCAGCAGCCTGCGCTTGCCCCGGCTATGTTGCGATGGCCTGAGTCAGCGCGAGCTCCGCTTCTGGGTCCCCCTACTCGCCGCGGGGATGGGTGCACGCCTGTCTAACCTGTGTTTTGGGGGTCTACGTCAGTGGCGCCACGGTCTGGGGTACACCGGCTTGCGGACCGCTGCCTGAGCCTGCCCCGGCCACCAGCGACCTGCTTCGTTTCTCCTGCCGCGCTCGCGGCAACCTAAACACAAACAACACGGCAATCGATTGAAAAAAGCAATGGCCAAAGGCCAATTAAGCGCTTGACAACAGAATGTAAAAAAGAGCTAAACTTAGCCACTTTTCTGCCGTATAGCCATATCAATGAGTTGCGGCTGACACTTGAGGTAGACATTGAGCAAAGGACACGAAGGGGCTACGCTCCCATCGGATCTCCTGCACCAAGCGGTGGCGGCCTGTGATCTTGGCGTGGTCGTAGCAGATGCCCGGGCAGCGGATTCCCCACTGCTGTTCGTCAACCCGGCCTTCGAGCGGCTCACCGGATACCCTGCCGAGCTTGCGCTGGGTCAGAACTGCCGCTTCCTCCGAGGCACCGACTCGGCCCAACCCGGCCTCACGACGCTACGCGAGGCGCTCCTCCTGCGCTCGTCCTGCGAGGTGGTGGTGCGCAACTACCGCCGCGACGGCACCCTGTTCTGGAATCGCCTCAACGTCTCGCCCATGCTGGGGCCTCGCGGTGAAGTGACCTACTTCATGGCCACCCTGGCCGATGCCACGACCTCGGTCCAGGCCGGTCAACAGCTATTGGAGAAGCAACAGCGCCTGGTGCGCACCAAGCGGGAATTGACCGCCTTGGCGCTGCGCGACGGACTCACCGGGCTATTCAACCGTCGCTGCTTCGACGACCAACTCGAACGGGAATGGAACCGAGCACGCCGCAGGCAGGCCTGCCTGTGGCTCTTCATGATCGACATTGACCATTTCAAACAATTCAACGACACCCATGGACACCAAGCGGGAGACCGCTGCCTTCGTGCTGTGGGCAGGACAGTTCAGGAACTTTTCGCTCGCGGCTCCGACATGGTAGCCCGCTACGGGGGGGAGGAGTTCGTGGTACTCGCCAGCGGCCTGGATCGCCGCCAAGCACGCGCGCGCGCCGAACTCCTTCGGCAGGCGGTGCGCAACCTCGCGGCCGAGGGCCTAAGTAGCGCCGAGCGCAGCGTCGTGACCGTCAGCATCGGCCTGGCCAGCGTCACCCCCGACGAACGGCTACGCCCAACCGACCTAGTGGACTTGGCCGATAGCTGCCTCTACCAAGCCAAGGCTCTAGGCCGGGACCGGAGCGTACTGGCCCCGGCCCAGCGATATCGCCTGGCGCGCGCCGCCTGAGGCCGAAGCCTTTTTATTGCGGCACAGGAGACCACGCTGGAATGGATAGCTACCTTACCGCAGCGTGGCCGCCACTGCGGGCTGGCGTGTGTGCGCAACTAGGTGGCCAACCGATGTCGACATAGCTAGGGCCTTCGTGAGGTGCACGCAGGAGCGCATCCTTCATGGATCTCCACCAAACGCCGTAGGCACGCATCGCCCCAACTGTCCTGCCTCGCCGGCGTCGAAACTAACGCGCTAAACGAACCGAGAGTCGGAGATGCCTGGGGCGAAGGCGAACAGCTGATGCGTCATGGTGGAGTGGCTCGATTGGGTCGCAAACCACCGAGTCTGCCCCAGCCGGCCGCCGGCAGTGGGGCTCGCCCCTACTGTGCAGCCCTCCGCTCATGCGGCGGCTACTCACTCCCTTTGCGAAAGACCCACATTGCTCGATCAGGCGGCTATGTCTAGAAGCGCTGCGGGTCGGCGTAGTTGTCAAAGCGCGTGTACTCCCCCTGGAAGGTAAGCTTCACGGTCCCGGTGGGACCATTACGCTGCTTGCCGATGATGATCTCGGCGATACCCTTATCGGGTGTCTCAGGGTTGTAGACCTCATCCCGGTAGATGAACAAGATGACGTCGGCATCCTGCTCAATGGCCCCTGACTCGCGCAGGTCGGACATCATCGGCCGCTTGTTGGGGCGCTGCTCCAGACTGCGGTTGAGCTGAGACAGCGCTACGACGGGGACCTTCAGTTCTTTCGCCAGCGCTTTGAGCGAGCGGGATATTTCCGAGATCTCCGTGGCTCGGTTCTCGCCGTCGCCCAGCGCCGACATGAGCTGCAGGTAGTCCACCATGATCAACCCCAGGTGTTGATATTCGCGGTGCAGACGTCGCGCGCGCGCACGAAGCTCGAAGGAGTTGAGCGCGCCCGTGTCATCGATCTGCAGGTGCGCATCGTTGAGGCGCCCTACGGCATGGGTAAGCCGGGGCCAGTCCTCGTCATCGAGACGTCCCGTACGCAACCGATGCTGGTCAAGTTTACCAACGGAGCCCAGTAGGCGCATGACGAGTTGCGTACTAGCCATTTCCATGCTAAACACTCCCACCGGCAGCCCCGCATCGAGCGCCACGTTGGACGCGATGTTCAGTGCCAGCGCGGTGTTGTGGGTGACGACGTAGTCGTCGGCGATGTACAGCCGCGAAGGATGGGTCACCGCGATGCATGCCGCCTGTGCGCAGCGCGTGGGCGTGACTGACGCGAGCAGCGGTCCGGGAACCGGGCCGCCTATCGGCGCAAGCTCCGTGCAGCGCAAGCGAAGGCGTATGCCCGGGCCCGAACTACGGGCATTGAGCCTCGCCTGCCCACCAAGAGAGCGCACCAGCTCACACAGGTCCCGGGCGAAATCCTCCTGGGCACAGGACAACGCGGCGCAACGTCCGCGCTGTCGGGCCCCCAGCCCGTGGAGGAGTCCGAGGAGTAATGGCACCCGAGCCTCCCGCGCAGCCAGGAGCCACTGCGTGGGGATACGCAGGGGCTCGCCCGTGGCTATGACCGCCAAGCCCACCGCCGAGGTGCCGACCACCCGGGGATACAAGGCGTCACCAGCCACGCGCCGGTTGCCCCCATCGTGGAACCCGCCCGGTAGCCCGCGCGACGCGCGGCCCAGCTGACAACCCAGAATCCACGGCTGGGAACCCACCGGGATGGGATTGCCGAAGTGGCCGGGAGCAGCGTCCATGCGCCAGCGCCCACCCCCAGCGTTCAGGCATAGAGCCTGCAACTGCGCCGTGGACATGACCTGCGGCGCGCCTCCTGCGGCCGCGCGCAGACTCCAGAGGTGCTCGGCGCAACACTCGGTGGAGCGGCCATCGCTGAAGCGGACTCGGTAGAGTTGCCGCTCGCCTTGCGGAAAAATCCCCCGCACGCGCGAGGGCCGACCATCGATGGAGGCAAGGGCATCGCCCAGCCGCAACTCACCCAGAGGCGTCCATCCGCTTGCGGTACGCACTTGCGCATCCAGGGGCTGTGCCTTGCCCATGGAAGGGCGGCCAGCGATGATCACTAAGTCGCCGGGCTGCAGACCCGATGTCATGCGGTCCAAGTCGATGAACCCCGTGGGTACCCCGGTGACATCGGACGGGTTGTCGCGGTTGTAGAGCATGTCAATGTGCTCCACCACCTCGGTGACCAGCTCGGGCATGCGCCGAAAACCCTGGGTCGTGCGTTTTCCTGCCTGTGCGATCTCCAGCACCTTCGACTCGGCCTCGTCGAGCAGGCGCTCGGGACTACGGCCGAGCGGGTTATAGGCGGAATCCGCAATCGCCGTGCCCACTTGCGCAAGCTTGCGCAGGATCGCACGCTCGCGGACGATCTCCGCGTAGCGACGAATATTCGCCGCACTGGGCGTGTTTGCCACCAACTGGCCAAGGTAGGCCATGCCCCCGGATCCTGCCAGTTCGGCCGCTGCCTCCATACTCTCGGCTGCGGTCACCACATCGGCCGGACGCCCCTGATCAGTCAACCGGGCGATATGCCGAAAAATGACCTTGTGATCGGAGCGGTAGAAGTCGTCCTCGCCCAGCACATCGGCAATACGCTCCATGGCGGAGTTATCCAGCAGCAGGCCACCCAGGACCGACTGCTCGGCGGGGATGGAGTGGGGAGGAAGCTTGATGGAGTCGACTTCCGGATCCTGGGACATAACCTTTCGCGGGAGGAAATTTAGGGGAGGCACCGCAAGGAGACAGCGCTCGTGTGCGACGGATTCTATCCCACGAGCGTTACTCGAAGCAGAGCGCCGGCTGCGCCGCGGCGCTAAAGTTCCTGCACGGGGCTCCGTAAAAAGCTCCACAGGTGGGCTCCGGCACGCCATGGCCGAAGGGCTGGGCCCCCGATCCTTGAGGACGTGAACAGTGACGGACGAGAATACATACCCGATTGGCCGCTTGGCCGGCTTCACCGGCTACACCCTCCTGCTGGGCTTGGGTGCTGCTGCCCTGGCTCCCGCGGAGGCGCGCTGGGCGATTGGTTCTATGGCCTTGCTCTCGGTTCTGGGTGCGGCTGCCGCACTCTGGCGTCCACGTTCGGCTGCCCAGGGAACACAAGCCCTTCCAGCGGAAACCTCCACCGCCCGTCTGGCGCAGCTGTCGGCGGACCTGGCCGGCGAGTGCCGCGAACTGATGGCCGCCGAGATGGGAAACTCACAAGCTGACGCCCACCGTATCCGTGGCCTGATCCTCGATGCCGGTGGCAAACTGACCAGTGCCTTCGAGGAAATGCTGCGGCACACCCGCCGACAGAATGAGATCGCGCTGGCCATCGCCCGCGGTCAGAGCGAAGACGGCAGTGAACTGAATTTCGAGAACTTTGTGCAGGACGCCTCCAAGACCCTGCAGTCCTTCGTCGATAGTTCCGTTCATTCGAGCAAGGTGGCCGTCTCCCTGGTGGAGAGCATGGAGCATGTGACTGGGCAACTGCAGCATATCCAACGAACGCTCGACGAAATCGAGGGCATCGCCAAGCAAACGAACCTGCTCGCACTGAACGCTGCCATTGAGGCGGCGCGCGCCGGCGAGGCGGGACGTGGCTTCGCCGTGGTAGCTGACGCCGTGCGCGACTTGTCTAACCGAACCAACGAGTTCAGCCATCAGATCCGCGGCCACATGGTGGAGGTTGCCTCTCTGGTGAGCGGCGCTGAAGGAAACATTAGTGAGCTCGCCTCCAAGGACATCACTTTCACCCTGGCATCCAAGCGGCGCGTGGAGGAGACCATGACTGCCTACGCGGACGTGAAGCGCCGAGTGGACAAGATGATCGAGGAGTTGGGGGGCATCTCTAACGAGTTGACGGGCGAGGTCAATGCAGCAATAACGGCCCTGCAGTTCCAGGACATCAGCGTCCAGGCGCTGGACTACATCGCGCGACGGATCAACGCGCTGGAGGGAATGGGCGGACACCTCGTGGGGGTCCATCAAGCCGCCACCGAGCTACTGCGGGCCCCTTCCGGGGGCATGCCTGTGAACACGCAGCGCATGGAGAGCGCCGTCGTGGACCTGCGTGGGGGCATGGAAGTCGCCCGCTCCACCGCGGCCCGCAACCCGGTGGCCCAGGAGGGGATGGGTTCGGGTTCAGTGGACCTCTTCTAGCGCTGACTCAGGCCCACTCTGGACAAAGGCCTACACCCGACACCCACCGCCGCGTGGCCCCGGCCGGGCGCAACTCTGGTGGCGTGGCAGAGCCTCGACCCGAGCGATCTTGCTCTGCGGGCGCGCGGTGGCCAAAGCGC